>QMMS01000048.1 GCA_003647375.1 Deltaproteobacteria bacterium | reverse complement strand
GGTTCTTTCGATTTCCCCCTGGGTGAGTGGACGCAATCGGATTTTAGCGATTCGTCCGGCAAGAGATTCGTTAACGGTTGGAAGTGATTGAATATTGGTAGATCCAGTTAATAAATACTGCCCGGAACGGGGGTCCTCATCAACAGCTTTCTTAATTGCCGAAAGCAGGGACGGGACACGTTGTACTTCGTCAATAATCAAAGTCCTGGCACTGCGTTTGACGAATCCATGCGGATCGTTTTCGGCAGCCTCTCTAAGTGTCCCATCATCAAGGGTCCTGTATTCCGTTTCACTGGATTCCAGCTCACGTGCAAGCGTAGTTTTGCCACATTGCCTTGGACCGCTTAGAAGCAATACGCGCCTTTCTAACATGAGCTGTTTAATGGTTGCCTTCTGCCATCTTGGATAACGTTCTACCATTTCATATTTTCCAGTCACGATATGATGATTATTCGTATCGCTATTTTTATATTTTAAATCCCGCGATTATGCAACTTTTATTACCGCGATTTTATCATTTTTTCTAAGATCAGCCAATAGTGGCATTATTTCTTAAATATTGTTTTAGGGGATTGATAGGACAGTTAGGAAAGATAATATACAAAAAGATATTATAGTCTTTCTTCACAGATTATGGCAGAGAGAGAGGACTATTATAAAATTCTCGAACGCACCAACTATGGAGACGGCGATATCACCGATTGGATGAAGTGGTTTCTGGAGTGTATGTCCAGAGCGATTCTGAGCTCAAACAACCTCCTGTCCAATGTAATGTTAAGGGCCCGGTTCTGGAAGCACTACGCTCAGGCCAATATTAAAGAGCGTCAGGGTAAAGTCCTTAACCGCATACTCGACGCTGGTCTTGGCGGTTTTGAGGGAGGTCTGACCAATCGAAAATATGCTGGCATGACCCATGTCAGTAGGGCAACGGCTCAAAGAGAATTGTCAGATCTTGTTCAAAAGGGCATCCTTTGTCCCAATCCAGGCGGCGGTAGGAGTACAAGCTATGACCTTTGCTGGGATGAGTTTTCAGGTTGAGTTGCAGGACCCTACACAGAAAGACTGATACTGCCAGATAACGATCTTTATATTAACGTCATAGAAACGAATGAAAAAAACAAAACTCCATACGCCATCATGGATCTGCTTTAAGTCATTTTTTGCCGGGATAGACCATTCTACCATAATTCAATTTCTTTCTTAAGATCTTCAATTGATATGACCTTACCCTGTTTTACAGCGCTCTGGCCTTTTCGAACCTTATCGATAACGAATAGCCTGTACATAATATCATCGATTTCTGCTGTATCCGGCATTTTCGATATGACATTAAGGGCTTCTTGTTTTAAGGTTTCCATGGTTTCAATCTCCCTGTGTTCATTACATTCTGATAATGACGTATTTTACACGAAAGAGGATGAGCGGTCAAGAATTGCATAATTATGCAAAGGTTGATTGCAGCAGTCCTACCAGATGGCCGGCGACTTTCTGCAGATTTGCCGAAAAAGCCAACGATTTGAATGGGGAATAACTAAAGCCTTTTCTTTGCAAATGCCCTGCCGGAAGGGCTTTTAAGGTAAGCTTCGAAGTCGAGTGCCTTTTGGCGATCAGAAAAAGCAACAGCGGTTTTTATCTTCCATGGTTTATTTTTGGAAGTATGGGGATTATCTCCCCGATTGTGGGATTTCAGGCGTGATTCAAGATTTTCAGTGAACCCCGTGTAAAACCGGTTAGAATTTTCCTTAGACTGCAGAATGTAGGCATAGTAAAATTTCATAGCAAAATGGGATTTTCCCAAACCGTTGCCTTTGAGTAAAGCCTGGCGTGCCGAGCCGTAGTTTGAAGCGATAGGATTGCTTAACAATTAGAGCCCGCCTTCGCTCTATCGAGCTACGGCGCGACAGCCTTCGTTTTCCGCTACGCTTCAAACGAAGGCTGGTCGGGGCGGTAGGATTTGAACCTACGACTTCCTGCTCCCAAAGCAGGCGCGCTGCCAGGCTGCGCCACGCCCCGACGTATTTGTAGAAACTGCCATTGGTAGGTCTGGGTGAAAATAGGGTTTGCTAATTAACACGCTTTTACCTGGTACGCAAGGCTATAAACGGCGTTTGTTTGAAAAAAAGTCGTCGATGGCGTCGCAGATGGCTCGGGCTACATTCGACAAGTGTGTTTCGTCGTTCAAGTCCTTAGCATCCAGGGGGTTGGTAATATAACCGATCTCGATCAGGACAGCGGGCATATCGGCGCCGGACATCACGATCAGCGGTGCTCCGCTGGTGCTTACTTGGTGTTTTCCGTCTGCCCGGGTCAAGCGTTTCCGAATCAGTTCGGTAAGGTACCGGCTTTTTTCTACAAGCTCAGGTCGGTTGTGTCCCCAGGCTTTAATGGCACTTGACGGTTCCGCTAGATGGGTGGTCTGATTTTCGAAAGCAGCGGCATTGTTTGAGGCGTTGTCATAATAAAACAGGGATATCCCCTTTGGTTGGTTGCGAAAACTGCCGCCGGTATGGATGCTGACAAAAAGATCCGCCTTAAGATGATTGGCCAGCGCCGGTCTTTCAAAGACATCGACCTGATAGTCATCCTTTCGTGTGAGAAACACTTTGTATGTCTTTTTAAGCCGTTCGGTCATCAGACCGGCAAATGTCATGGCTACCTGTTTTTCGGTCATGTTATCAGAACCGCGGGCGCCCATGTCATTTCCACCATGGCCTGGATCCAGGACAATGATGCCGGCATGGCGGTCTTCTGTGTATGCTTTTTCGGCATGCGCAAGTGTCATACTTAGCAGAATACCTAAAAACAACATCGTAGTGTTTTTAAAATGTACTGACATAACAGGTGTTTTCACCAATTTTTCTTGACACTCACAGGGTTTGATATTATTTTGTCCAGATGTGTATTTGCTTGAATTTGACTGGTTTCGATGGGAATGTCAAGATGCACGTATACGGATGGAAATGATTGGCAATAAAATCTTTTTCCACCCAACTCGAGCGATTGCCGAGGTTGCCGTAGATGCGGTAAGATCGGCAAACCCAACGGGTTTCACCTTACTGATGCGAGAGTGGCGGAATTGGTAGACGCACTGGACTTAGGATCCAGCTCTGGCGACAGAGTGGGAGTTCAAGTCTCCCCTCTCGCACCAACAAGCAATTATTTTTGAGTGCCTGGCGATTAATTGACGTCGGGCACTAAGGGTTCGCGCAAAAATGTGAAGTTGTTTTTCCGCGAGCCCTTAGTATATTGAGTGCCTGACCCAACCCGGATAAACCGGAATAGAAAAAGACCATGAAAATTTTCGCGAAAGGAATGCCATGAAAGTTAACGTAGAAGATGTCAGCAGTGTCAAGAAGGTGTTACACATAGAAATTCCACAAAAAACAGTTGCTTCAGAGCTCGACAGCGCCTATCGGGACGTGAAAAAAAATGCCAAAGTCAAAGGGTTTCGCCCGGGCAAGGCACCTCGGTCCGTTCTGGAGAGACTTTATAAAAAGGATGTTCAGGCAGATGTTTCTTCCAAGCTGATTCAGACCTCTTTTACGGAAGCGCTCAAGGAAACGGATCTGAAAATAATCAGTAGCCCGAAAATCGATCCTCCCGAACTGGATGCCAACGGCTCATACACGTATGATGCCACCGTGGACGTCAAGCCTGAGCTGGAAGATATTACCATCAAGGGTCTGGCACTGAAACGGACCAATTACACGGTCGGAAATGAAGAATTCGATGCCCAGCTTGGCATGTTGCAGAAAAATATGGCCAAGAAGGTCAAGATCGAGGAGGATCGGCCGGTTCAATCGGACGATTTTGTGGTTATCGATTACGAGGGATTCAAAAATGGCAAGCCGTATGACGAGACCGGCAAGACGGAAAATTTTACCATGAAAATCGGCGATGCTCATATCGCCAAAGAATTTGATGATAATCTTATGGGGAAGAAAGCCGGTGACACTATCGATTTTGATGTAACGTTCCCGGAAGATTATCACAATGAGAAGCTTAAAAATCTCGACATTCAGTTTCATGTGGCACTGACGGAGATCCGGAAAGAAGAGTTGCCGGAATTGGACGATGATTTCGCAAAAAGCATGGGACAATTTGAAACTTTAGAAGATTTGAAAAATGTGATAAAAGATAACCTGACTCAGGGCTATGAAAAGCGCATCGAACAGGAACTCAACGAGCAGATATTCAAGAATATTATCGGGAAAATCGATTTCGAGCTTCCTGAGTCCATGATCGAATATGAGCTTGAAAACATCATCTCCGACACGGAAAGAAGGCTTTCGTATCAGAACACTTCCATGGAAGACGTGGGGTTAAGCAGGGAGAAGCTTCAAGAGCAATATCGAGAAACTGCCGAACAGCAGGTACGTCGCCAGATCATACTGGGCAAGGTCATCGAGCAGGAAAAGCTTGAGCTATCCGATGAAGAATTGGAGGTCGGCTATGCAGAGATGGCGCAGAACTTTAATCAGCCCGTGGACCAGATAAAGAGCTTCTACGATCAAAACAAAGACCGCCTGGACTTTTTTAAGCATGCGCTGCTTGAAAAAAAGGCAACTAAGCTTATTATTGATAATAGTGATATCGAAGAAGTAGAACCCGAAAAAATTGCGGCCACCGGGGATAAAGATCCGGAACCGCAATAGCGAGCGTGTTCCCCGTATCATTTCCGCGGGGTTAGCGAGCGAATAAGGAGATATATTGTGCCAGTAATTCCAATGGTTATCGATCAAAGCAGCAGGGGGGAAAGGGCCTATGACATTTACTCCCGGCTCCTCAAGGATAGGATTGTGTTTCTCGGTACGGCGATGAATGATGAAATCGCCAACCTATTGATCGCCCAATTTCTTTTCCTGGAGTCCGAAGACCCTGACAAGGATATCAACTTCTACATTAATTCACCAGGAGGCACCGTGACCTCCGGCATGGCTGTCTATGACACGATGCAGTATATCAAACCTGACGTGACGACGGTCTGCATTGGACAAGCCGCCAGTATGGGCGCCCTTTTACTCACGGCAGGTGCAAAGGGGAAACGATATTCACTTCCCAACTCGCGGATTATGATTCATCAGCCCATGGGAGGGTTTCAAGGGCAGGCATCGGATATTGAAATTCAAGCCAAAGAGATCCTGCGCATGAAAGAGACCCTCAACGAGATTCTGAAAAGCCACACCGGAAAGAGTTTGAAACAGATTCAGAAGGATACGGATCGGGATCATTTTATGAGCGGATCCGAAGCAAAGGCGTACGGCATTGTCGATCATGTGATCAGAAACCGGGATGATCTTGACAAAATTGTAGAGGCGGAGGCCAAATAATGGCGATCAAAGAAGAAGGTAATGACAATCTGTTCTGTTCTTTTTGTGGAAAAAATCAAAAAGAAGTCACCAAACTGATAGCGGGTCCGGCCGTTTATATCTGCGATGAATGCATTCAGCTCTGCAGTGAAATCATCGAAGAGGAAACGAAAAAAGATACCGGTGATGTGCAGAATCTCCTGGTACCGAAAGAAATAAAAGCCATGCTGGATGAATATGTTATCGAACAGGATTCAGCCAAAAAGGTGCTCGCGGTTGCCGTTTACAATCATTACAAACGGCTGGAGGCTCAGATCAATAGTGATGTTGAGATAAACAAGAGCAATATCCTGCTTATCGGCCCCACCGGATGCGGTAAAACATTGCTTGCGCAGACAATGGCAAGATTTCTAAAGGTGCCGTTCACGATTGCAGATGCCACCAGTCTGACAGAGGCCGGATATGTGGGTGAAGATGTTGAGAATATCATCCTGTCTCTGCTTCAAAACGCTGATTACGATGTCGAAAAAGCCAAGCGGGGCATTGTCTATATCGATGAGATCGACAAGATTGCCAGTAAGTCCGACAACCCATCCATCACGCGCGATGTTTCGGGCGAAGGTGTTCAGCAGGCACTTTTAAAGATTATCGAGGGAACAACCGCGAGCGTTCCACCCAAAGGTGGCCGGAAGCATCCCCAGCAGGACTTTGTCAAGGTAGACACATCGAACATCCTATTTATCTGCGGCGGCACGTTCACCGGACTCGAGCAGATAGTTCAAAGACGTCAGGGCAGTAAGTCTCTGGGCTTTGGGGCTAAAATCCTCAAAAAAGAAGATAAAAAGATCGGGGAGATCCTGCGTATGGTCCAGCCCGAAGATCTGATCAAATTTGGTCTTATTCCCGAATTTCTGGGACGCTTGCCGGTAATCGCCACCCTGGATGAACTGAACGAGTCGTCATTGATACGCATATTGACAGAACCAAAGAATGCGCTGGTCAAACAATTTCAGCACATGTTTGAAATAGAAGGCGTCAACCTGCGTTTCACGGACAGCTCTCTCTCCGCGGTTTCAACGGAAGCATTGAAACGGAAATCGGGTGCCAGGGGGTTGCGGGCGATCATGGAAACGAGCATGCTCGACATCATGTACACGCTTCCCTCTATCGAAAATGTCAAGGAGTGTGTGATCGGGGAAGATGTTGTCCTGAACAATGAAGATCCCATTCTGCTGTACGAACAGAAAAAGAAACAAGCCTGACGCAATAAAACAGTGTAATGATCAACTTAAAAAGAGAGAATCATGGTTAACATGCCTAAAATGTTCAAAAGTGAAGATAGTGTCTCAGGCGGGCACCTGCTTCCATTGCTGCCCCTGAGAGATATTGTTATTTTTCCCTATATGGTGGCACCCCTGTTTGTGGGTCGCGAAAAATCCGTCAGCGCTCTTGCAACAGCAATGGGCAGTGACAAGCGGGTCTTTCTTTCCACACAAAAAAAAGCGGATATCGACAGTCCGAGCGAAAAAGATATCAGCGAGGTGGGTGTTATCGGCAATGTCATGCAGCTGTTGCGACTTCCTGATGGTACGGTCAAGGCACTGGTGGAGGGAAAGCAACGGGCACGCATCACGCGCTTTATAAAGAACGAAGAGTTCTTCCAGGTTGCGGTTGAAGAACTCAGAGAACCGGATGAATCCAGAACCGAAATTATGGCGCTGGAAAGAGCCCTTCTCGAGAATTTTGAAGAATATGCCAAGCACAACAAGGGTATTTCAAAGGAGTTGACGAGCAGCGTTTCCGCCATCTCAGATCCGTCGCAGTTGGCGGATACGATAGCCGCCCACTTTTCGTTTAAGATCGAAGACAAACAAAGACTGTTGAATACCTTGTCCCTGGTGGAAAGACTTTCGCTTATGATGACGCTGACCAAAATGGAGACAGAGGTCTTCAGAATGGATCAGCGTATCAAGGGTCGCGTCAAGACGCAGATGGAAAAGACGCAAAAAAACTATTATCTGAACGAACAGATGCGCGCCATCCGAAAAGAGATGGGAACGGAAGATGATCCCGGCAATGAGTTGAAGGATCTTGAGAAGCGAATCAAGAGAACACGAATGTCCAAGGAATCCACGGGCAAGGTCTGGCAGGAATTTCGAAAACTCAAGATGATGACACCCATGTCGGCTGAAGCCACGGTCGTAAGAAACTACATCGATTGGCTCATAAGCCTGCCATGGTTCAAACGAAGCAAGGTAAACAATGATATCGATCGGGCGGAGGTCATTCTCAACGAGGATCACTATGGCCTGAATAAACCCAAAGAGCGCATCCTTGAGTACCTGGCGGTTCAAAGCCTGATGAAAAAGATCCGGGGACCGATTCTCTGCTTTGTGGGTCCTCCAGGTGTCGGCAAGACCTCCCTGGCAAAATCAGTTGCAAGGGCAACCGGCCGAAAGTTTGTCCGTCTCTCGTTGGGTGGGGTCCGGGACGAAGCCGAGATTCGAGGGCATCGCCGGACCTATATTGGGGCCATGCCGGGGAAAATTATACAGTCCCTCAAAAAGGTTGGTGCGAATAACCCGGTTTTCTGCCTGGATGAAGTCGATAAAATGAGCATGGATTTTAGAGGGGACCCCTCGTCCGCCTTGCTGGAGGTTTTGGATCCGGAGCAAAACTTCGGCTTCAATGACCACTACCTGGATGTCGATTACGATCTCACGGACATCCTCTTTATCACGACAGCCAACACGCTGCCGGATATCCCCCTGCCGCTGCAGGACAGGATGGAGATTATTCGTCTGCCGGGCTATACAGAGTACGAGAAATACCATATCGGCAACGATTTCCTGGTAACGAAACAGATAAAATTGAACGGTCTTAAAGGAAAGAAGGTTCATTTTGCCAAAACCGCCTTGACCACGATGATACAACGCTATACGCGTGAGGCCGGTGTTCGTAACCTGGAACGTGAGATTGCCTCCATCTGCCGGAAGGTTGCCCGGGAGATCCTCAAAAAGAAGACCGACAAACCCTATCGGATTACCGGTAAGACTGTGCAGAAACTGCTTGGACCGCCGCCCTTCAAACACAGTCAGATAGAAGAAAAAGATCAGATCGGTCTTGTCAATGGCCTGGCGTGGACGCAGGTTGGGGGCGAGCTGCTGGCGGTAGAGACGCTGATGATGCCGGGAAAGGGCAAGCAGATCATTACAGGTAAGCTCGGGGATGTCATGCAAGAGTCCGCCCAGGCAGCCATCAGCTACGTTCGTTCCCGGGCAAAACAGCTGATGATCGACGAAGATTTTTATAAAAATTACGATATTCATATCCATATCCCGGAGGGTGCTATTCCCAAGGACGGGCCTTCAGCCGGGATAACCATGTGTACCGCCATCGTATCGACCCTTGCCAAACGACCTGTCTACAGGGATCTTGCAATGACCGGCGAGATTACGCTGCGGGGGCGCGTTCTTGCCATCGGTGGTCTGAAAGAAAAAATACTGGCGGCCCATCGGGCAGGCATCAAGAAGATCCTGATTCCTATTGAGAATGAAAAGGATTTGAAGGATATCCCCAAGACGATATCCAAACAGCTTGAGATCGTCCCCGTGGAACACATGGATGAGGTTTTAACTCATGCGTTGATTTTAAATGAAGGGGAAACCACTTTTCAGCGTAGCGACATGATATTTGACTTGTCAACGGAAGTGGCTGAAGACCGTACCTCCTTGATTTAACCCGGACATTTCGTAAAAGATATGGGTTAAATTGGCGATAAATTATCTTGACTTTAAAAAAAATTACTGGTACCAGTACTGTTCTTTTAAAGAGCTAACCAGGGTAAAAACAATGTGGGCGGGTAGCTCAGTTGGGAGAGCATCGGCCTTACAAGCCGAGGGTCACAGGTTCAAGCCCTGTTCCGCCTACCAAGAATGGCCTTTGGCCATTCACCATTAGCTTGTAGCCGTTAGCCTGTAGCCACGGGCCAAAAGCTAATAGCTAAGGGTAAAACGCAGTTTTCCCGGGGGTGTAGTTCAGTTTGGTCAGAACGTCCCGCCTTTTAAGGCGGGGAGGTCGCGTTGACCGCATTTCATGCTCTTTACCAACAAAAAAAAGGCATTCAATTTCGGGGGTGTAGTTCAGTTTGGTCAGAACGCCGGCCTGTCACGCCGGAGGTCGCGAGTTCGAGTCTCGTCGCTCCCGCCAAATTCAAAAGGCTTGTCATGCATCAAAGGCGTGACAGGCCTTTTTGCTTATGGTCTACTACGTTTACATACTCCAGAGTTTAAAAGACGGCAGTTACTATGTCGGTTCAACCCAGGATGTAGCATCTCGCCTGGAACGCCATAACCAGGGGCGAAGTCTGTATACGAAAACCAAGCGGCCCTGGAAACTTATTTATCAAGAAGGGCACCCTGACCGATCCAGCGCCGTTAAAAGGGAAATCAAAATCAAAGGGAAAAAGAAACGAACGTATATCGACCAACTGGTCAGAACGTCCCGCCCGTAGGTCGGGAAAATCGCGAGTTCGAGTCTCGTCGCTCCCGCCATAATAAAAACAGGGACTTAGAAGTAATTCTGAGTCCCTGTTTTATTTTATAAAGGGTTTATTCCCCACAAATAATTTAGAAATCAGGGTAAATAGAAATACGCAGGGGCTGCGTTTCGCAATTCAATCTGTGAAAAATACTACACTTTCACATAAATACCCTTTTCAGGACTCTTTACCATCCCCTTCTTTTTTAAAATCTTTACACTGTCGTATATCTTCTGTCGATTAAACCCGGTCTTTTCAACCAGTGTGGCGGCATTAACACCATTTTTAAACTCTTTGATAACGGCAAATACAGTATCTGCTGCTGTCACCATTTTTGTCGGTTTTGATTTGGGTGGGGTCTTTTTTGCAACCGTTTTCTTTACGGGTTTCGCTTTCGCTACTTTTTTCGATGGTTTTGGTTTTTTAAGTTTGCTTACTATTGCATAAATCTTTTCAACCTTTGTGGAGAGTGCCTTAATTTCTTTTTTAATCGCCTTCAGATCCTTTTTCATTGTCATCCTCCGTTTATAATTTTGAAATTTATTCGTGCAACAGAACAGGCAGCAGTATTAACCAATGGAAATCACAATTTCATCCGAACTTGTGATAATTTATTTCATATCATGTATGTACACCGGATCAAAGCCTTGTTTTAACTATTGCCTATCCATAAATGGTCTTTTCACGCCCTGCCGGCGTTGGGCGCCATGATTTAATTCCTCAAAATAGCACGCTATTCCTCCGGGTTAAATCCGATTAATAATAAAATAAATTTACAAAGGGAGGTTGTCATGATAAATTAATCTGATAAAAAATTAACCGAGATATTTGGTATCGCCATTCTGATGCTGGTTTTGATGGTTGGGTTTTGCGCATCAGCCATAGGCATAGAAAAAAGACGATTCAGTTGTAACAAAAAGTAGGCGAACAGTCATATACAAGAAAGGAGTAAATCGTGAATGTCGTAAAACAAAAGATCATTGTATCGGCGATTATTTCTATAGCATGCCTATTCATTGTGGTTCAGGCTTCGGCGGAAGACATCAAGGAGACCGTCAAGTACAAAGCTCCGAGCATGAGCCAGGTAGTTGGCTTTATCAGTAAACTATCAAAGGGCACAGTCAGCGTTGATCCGGGGCAATGTATCGCGACCACCAAAATGGTAAAGAATACAAAAACCTTTAAATATATCATTCCGTTGAAGGAGATCAATCCAAGCCCAGACTATGTAACCCCCCACCTAAAGAACGTTATTCTTACGGTGGCTGGCCATAAAAAGAAGATCCAGCGCGTCGAAGAAAGCGGAAAAGTGGAAATGAAAAGCAAGGTAGAGCTAAATACACCGGATGAAGATTCGGCTGAAAAATTGGCAAAAGCAATTCGATATTTGATCAGTCTTTGCGGAGGTCCGACCTGTGTTGATTGCGATCCTTTCATGTGGCAATAAATTCATGAAATGTTCGGGCTATCCGATATCACCCATCTGCATCATACGGTTCTCTACAAGACGTTCATTCATATACGCCGCATCTCCGCCGATTTCGCGTGCCAGGTGCTTCATCTGATCAACACTGATGATGTTTTCTTCCGAAAAGAGGTAGATGAGCGCCTTTTCCGCAAGACAGCTCACCTTCAGGGCATTCATCATAATCGGTTCCGGATTTTTAGTATCGAGATATTTCTGTACGAAATGGCTGTAGAGTGCCGACCGTTCGATATTGTTCTTCAGCAGGCCGAGCTCTTTTTGCAACGGAGCTATGTCCCCTGCATAGGCTTTTTCTCCGAGCGGTTTTAAAACCATAAAGGCGTACTCTTTTCCGGGAAGATAGTGGTGATGGTCGCAACGGGTGGAATAGTTCGGTGTTTTGGGATCTTCACTGCGTTTATCCCCTCCCACGATGATGAGGGGATCAAAATAGAGGGCAGGGCATTCAATACCGTCCACCGAGTAGTAGCGATAGGTATAATAGGAATCGGTGATGCAGTCTGGATGTTCGCAATATGCGGTGAGCGGGATCACGTCTGTGGATTCTTCCATGACAAGTCTTGCCGTTCTGTTGAAGATGTCTTTGCGGAAGTTGAGAATGAGCATGGGGAATATGAAATTGAGCCGATCCTGTTTGGCTCGGCGGGCAATAACATAGGCGATGCGTTCGTCAAAGAACTCCACCTCGTCTATGATCCATGTACCCACGGCCGTGTTGTTCTCAAGCACTTTTTCGAGTCCAAAGGAATCCGAGATGCTGGCAATATCGTTTCCCAGTTCGACATACCCTCCCCTGTACGCGATGGCTTTGGTGGGACAGTCCTCAAAGCGCTTGTCATCGATCTTTGAGCGCACATAAAAGACGTTGCGCAGATCAACCTGGCCGCTGGTGGTAAGATTTCTCACCTTTGCGGATTTCTGCATCGCGACTTGGGAGTCACGGTATATACGGGCGGAGTATTCGGTTTTTCCGGACCCCATGGGTCCGATGATCAATGTGCGACGATCGGATTGGGTAAAGTCGAAGTGATTGATGGCATGATGAATCTGAAGATCAGGAAACCCTAAGCTTTTTAAAAAGTGGCGTGTCTGTGCAGAATTTTCAATGAGTGCCAATTCGTTCTCTCTTCGGATGATGGATGTATTGTATATGGGGTTAAGCCCCTAAATGAAACCTTTTCTTTCACGAAGTTTTTATTAAATGTATATTACGTATATCCTAAAGTCAAAACCCGAATTCGACGGAAATGGATTGTGTTAATAAAGCCGGTTGATTTCATCGATCAAAAGATGATATCTCAACTTAGGTATAATAAATCCGTAGAATTGAAAAAACACGGGAAAGGATCAAAAAAATGAAAAAATTACGATTTTTATCATCGCTGTTGGTCATTGTTTTTGTAGTGGCCGGGTGTGCAGGTTTATCAGATTATAAACCCAGTGCTGTTGAGAATTCGTTAGTTGTTCTGCATACGAATGATCATCATGGCCATCCGCTGCCTTTTTTTGATTATCCTAGTCCGGGGCAAGGGGGACTTCCGGCACGTGCGACGCTGGTGAACGATATCAGGGGCGAATTCCCCAATGTGTTGGTTCTTGATGCGGGAGACCTGAATACAGGTCGGCCGGAATCGAATTTTTTCAAAGCCCAACCGGATATTTTGGGGTACAATTACATAAAATATGATGCCCTTGCCGTCGGCAATCATGAGTTTGATCTGAACATGGATGATATGCAGACGCAAATAAAGGCATCCGAGTTTCCATGGCTATGTGCCAATGCAAAAAGAAACGGCAAATACCTCAAGAATGTAAAACCTTATATCATTAAAGAATATCAAGGCTTTAGAGTTGCGATTCTTGGACTTGTAACAGCCCGAACAGCCATCACCGGTAATCCTGCCAATATTAAGGGAATTACATTTGAAGATGAAGTCAAGGTCGCTTCGGCGTTGGTTCCTGAATTGAAGAAAAAAGCGGATATCGTTATCGCCCTTGTTCATATGGGGATTTATGACGATGCCGGCATGGGATCGAAACGACTTGCTGCACAAGTACCCGGGCTTGCCCTCGTGGTCGACGGCCACTCACATACGAAACTTGAAGATCCGGTAATGGTGGTCAATACAGTTACCGGCAACAAGGTTGCTATCGTTCAGGCAAAGTGCTGGGGGCTTTACGTTGGTAAGGCAGTGCTCAAATTTAAAAATGGTGAAGTGATTGGTCTTGACTGGTCTTCCGTTCCCGTTAATGTGAAACGGCGGGAGAAAAAGGACGGGAAAAAATATTACCATTTTGTCGATAAGGAAATAAAGGGTGACCCGGCACTACAGGCGATTCTTAAACCTTATAATGATAAGGTCGAAGCGGTTCTAAGTGAAGTTATCGGGTCTGCAGATGGCGCTTTTATTAATGACGAGACCCGAAAGCAGGAAACCGCATTGGGTGACATTGTTTCTGATTCACAGCTTTGGTACATGAAAAAGATGGGTTTTGATATTGATTTTGCCTTCCAGAACGGGGGTGGTATTCGTGCCACACTGGGCTCTGGGGAAATCAAGAAAAAAACCATTTATGAAGTTCTGCCATTCGACAATTCCATCTGTGTGGTTTCATTGAAAGGTTCTGATGTTATTGCGCTTTTTGACCAGACACCAAAAAATATCGGTCACGGTTCAATGCCTCAGGTATCCGAAGGGGTGTCTTTCACCATCAATACGGCATCCGGCAAAGTAGAGAACCTGCTCATCGGCAATCGCCCGGTTGATCCTGCAAAAACCTATAAAATTGCCCTGAACTCCTACCTTGCCGCAGGTGGTGACGGATACAAAGTCTTTAAAAAAAGGTCGGATTTTTATGACTCATCCATGATGCAACGGGATGCATTTATCGAGTATGTGTCCCATCTAAACAGGGCGATTTCACCGCAAACACATGACAGGATCACAATAAAATAATCGGTTCATAACCGGAAGTCAGCGACTGAACTGCAAACTTCCAACGACAGGCTTTTTTATTCCGTCATTTAAAACCTGGTCCTTTGGGCCAGGTCAGAGATATTTGGCTATGCCGATGTTGGTAGTTACTTAAATCCGAAGCACGAAATTCGAAATCCTAAACAATATCTAAAGATCCAAATTCGAATGATCAAAACAAGACCTTGGAGATAGAAGTTCAAGCTATGTTTAAATCATTTGAGCATTTGATATTTGGATTTGTTTCGTATTTCGATATTCGGATTTAGAATTTATCACACGCTGAATGTGCATAACGTTAACTCTTATAGGGTTGAATCAGTGCCGGGCTCTTTGGACCCGGGTATCTACTATAGCCTGTCGTTTTTTGAAAACAAATATACGAACAACTCTGTTACGGCTGTCTTCAGCGTTTTTAGATCTCTGTTTTTCCCCTTTAAAAGCGATGCAATCACCGATCTTATTTCATGCCATACTTCAGGGAGGGCCGTTAATGAGGAGGAAATGGTTTGAGCGATATAACTGCTATTTGCGCCCATACGATCAAGCGGTTTGATAAAGGTCCGTATCCCGTTGGTAAATGCCTTTGTATGGGTCGTCTGGGCCACTATTGAGGATAACAGGGCAAGAATGATGATTCTCGCGCTGAAAATACATCCGGTGATCAATGCCTCCTGGTGGATGGAAATCAGTTCCGTTTTAATGAAAACACGACTGCCCGGATTGAAATATAGGGGCAGGATAAAAGCACTCAGAATGATGACCCATAACTTTCTTAAGACATGAAAGGTGGTGTTATACTGGAGCTTTGCCGTTGGAATAAGGATCAGGATGGTTGTAGCCAGGAGGCTATATAGTATCAGATTTTCAAACAAAACGGTCACTGCGGTTATAATCAGAACAAATGAAATCTTTATTTCAGGGGAACATTTGTGCAACCAGGAATTTGTATGCTGGTAGATATTGTTCTTATATGCAGGCTCTGGATGAATCGCAACAGATACGGCTTTTGTTTTCTGGCGCAACTGTTTTATGATTCCAGCGGTAATGAACCCGGAAAAACCACCTAATATGACAGACCCAAATGCAAGCCAGGGAATGAGAAAAAAGATTCCGGGATGATTGAAAAGTATCAGATAGGCAAGATAGATCTGAACCATGTTATGGATGAATGCACCTGCAATGCTCAGACCGATCGGACTTATCCTGAAAAACGGGTGTCTGGCTGAGATCAAACTCAGTAGACCTGCAGCTGAAATACTTGCGCACCCGGCAGCGAAACTCAATATGAATCCCGGTGATAGAAATGTTCCCATAATAAATGAACTGACCACGGATCGCAGCAACGTTACAGTTAGAGCGGGTTTGAATCCATACTGGATTAAAACAATGAGGGAAACGATATTGGCCAATCCAAATCTGAGTCCTGGGATAGGATGGGGTAGCAAGGATTCCGAGATCTGAAGTATGGATGCACAGGCAATGAAAATAGGAATTTGCCCCGATCTGTAAATCCTGTCAGCGGGTGATGGCATCATATCCGGGATCAGCTCCTGTTACGTCGATAGTGATTTTATTAGGTATGCAAATAATGGGATTATGAACTTGCCCGGTCCAGCCTTTGCGAACACATATCTGCTGTTGGCATGAAGATGACAATACTCGGACTTTTTGGTCGCGAATTTCCACTACCATAGAGACGCCGAACGGTTCCAGCTGAATGATCCGATCTTTCTGCATGGGGAGTGTCCATATGACATCATCGTCTTTGTAAATAACCACTGTTTTGTCAGTTGCACCATTAAAATCACGCATCATCAGCCAATAGAGTCCGAACAGTACGATGGATACGGCGATCAGAATATCAATATACGACAGATCGGTTTTTTTTTTAATGTTTTCAGCTGAATCCATTGGACTGATATAGCACAACTTGTAAGGATTCGAAATTAGTAATGCGGAGCTATTGCTTGTTTAAACCGGTTGCTATGTTCTCCGCCAGGGCTTCGTAAAACTTCCCCACATGAACACCATCCACCAGTGCATGATGGACCTGGAGACTCACGGGTATCATCCAGTTGGATCCTTGGCCATCCAGCTTTCCCCATGATATTCTTGGAATACAGTCATTCGGTCCGTTATTGGGGTTGGTCAAGGCCGTGAAGTTCAACCAGGGCAGACAGCTCAAAAAAATCCATTCATCTGAGTTGTCGATGTGCTCCCGTAGCTCGTTCTGCATTTTTGCTTTTTCCAGGGCGTCCACACAATTTGTGTTGAACGCATCCCACTCTGGTACATATTCGATACGGCAAAAAGCGAACCGATCACCATCGATGGGTACTGTCGGGGAGGCGTGGACCACATCGTGTTCGATGATGGTGTCTTTGCGGAATCTCAACCGCAGTTCCGGGACAGCATTGGCAGCCGTCATGATACAGTAGAGAACGGCATTGAATAGTGAGATTTCCTCCGATTTCCGCCACTCTACTATATTCGTAACATTTACGCTTGAGGTGATGCTGAAATGGGGCGCCGAAAGTTGCTTAAAAAATTCGAACTGGCTTTTTCTGGGCCAGGTTGCCATATCAATGACATTCATGATACTGTTTGCTCCTTTGACACGTTTTGATGGTGTATGGTTACATATTTAAATTTCAAAGTCCCTGGTATGTCAACAGTTAACCTCCCAAAAGGATCCCCATGAACGAGAAGATCCGAATCGGTATTATCGGCGGCAGTGGTCTTTACAACATGGAAGAACTATCCAATGTTACCACTGTAACCCTCGACACACCCTTTGGACATCCGTCGGATGCATATGTTGTCGGCACGCTGGGAGGTGTCCGGGTCGCTTTTTTGCCCAGGCATGGTCAGGGGCACAAACTCACGCCGTCGGAGATCAATTTCAGGGCAAATGTTTATGGATTCAAGCAAATGGGGGCCTCACACATCATATCCGTCACCGCCGTGGGTAGCCTGAAAGAAGATATTCATCCTCTCGATATCGTTATCCCCGATCAATTTTTTGATCGAACCAGAAACCGAAAAAGTACCTTTTTCGGCGATGGACTGGTTGCCCACATTGCCTTTGCACAACCAATATGTCCTGATCTTGCCTCATTGCTTCATGAGACAGCTGTCGAAACAGGTGCCAAAACGCACAAAGGCGGGATCCTCATATGCATTGAGGGACCGGCCTTTTCCACCCGGGCGGAGTCGAATTTGTATCGTCGGTGGGGAATGGACATCATCGGTATGACAAGCCTCCAGGAAGCAAAGCTGTCGCGGGAGGCTGAAATCTGTTACGCAGCCTTGGCCCTGGTTACCGACTATGACTGCTGGCACGAAGATGAATCCGAAGTGACGGTGGAAACAGTGCTACAGAATCTCAATAAAAATATTTCGCATGCAAAAAGGATTATTCAAAATATCGTGCCGAAGATACCGGAGAAAAGAGACTGTCTATGTGCCACGGCATTGGAAAAGGCCATCATGACGGATGCTAATGTCATACCAAAGGAAACACGCAGGAAACTCGGTATTATAGTAAATAAATACCTCCCGCATTAGAAGTCATCTCAAAATAATAAAATCGTGAAACGATTTTATTATGGTTGGTAATCCCAGCGCTGGAGATGATCCTTCCGCATCTGGTCTTTCTCTGCCGCGCTTGCACCCCAATTGCCTTTGTATACCGCGCCTTCCCAGTCGCCATACATGGGATTTGGAAATACGATAAACCGCTTGCCCCATTCTTCCCTGATTTTATCGACCTCGGCAGATCGCACATCAATGGGTTTCTTGCGAAAAACGCTGAGGAAATCATTCAGATTGTCGCCCAGGAAAAGAGCGATTACATAGTCTTTTTCCACACTACCCCGGCGGGGTTGTTTGTCGCTGGTGTCGGTTCTGAACAGCAGATGTTTCTTGTCGATAAATGGGTATCCCATGGCTTTGAGTTTTTTACCGGCAGGCTCATAATATTTCATTTTTATATTGGTGATGTAAAAGACTTCCACGCCCCTTAGCCTGGCATAATTCAGAAACTCAATAGAACCGGGATAGGGGGTTGCCAGACCGGACGATTGCCAGGGTCCCCATGTTTTGGATGAATAACCAAAATCATTACCGATAAGAAAAGCTTCATATAACGAGTTGTCGATGAGGGTTTCATCCACATCGACGCTGATGGCGACCTTTTTGGATCCGGAATACGAACTCAGAAACGCATCAAGATTCATCTTGGCAAGGTTAAAAGCCTGATAGCACAAGGCCCTGAATTCAGCCGAGGTCTGGACCCAAAGGGTCGCCATGACGAGCTGTTCGTTCAGATCTTTTGTGGTGTAATGACTGTCCGCGATACTGTTGGTTGTAAATGGTCCCGCGATACTCAGCACGCTGACTGCAATGAAAATGATGGCAAGCACGCTTAACTGTTTTTTAATTTTTTCCATAGGGTTGCCTCCTTTTTGGGTAATAGTGATAATAGCAATATAAATTGTATGTCTGTTCGATATCAAGTTAAATTTATTACTCCGGCAATTAAATACCTTAAAGCTGTCATTCCCGCGCAGGCGGGGTACGAAGTGAAGCTTTAGCGCTATCCAGGAAGGTACTGGATGCCCCCGGCTAACTAGTGCCCATCCACAAATGGCTTTTTCGCGCGATTTCTGCGTTGAGCGTCATGATTTGAACCCTCAAAATAGCCAGCTATTCCTGCGGTTCAAATCTGACGCTCGCCTTGAACTCACGCAAAATCTCTCATCCGTGGATGGACACTAATTAGCGACAACGTCGCGTCAAATAAAATCGTGAAACGATTTTATTGAGGATACTCTTGACCGGTATGCCCAATTAAAATAATAATACCTGGAAATGATTGACCGAGTCATACTTATCATTCTGGACAGCCTCGGCGTGGGCGCTCTTCCCGATGCAGTCGCATTCAACGATGCGGGAGCCGCTACGTTGCCGCACATATACGCACATCGTGGTGGGCTGAAAATTCCCAACCTATGCTCTCTCGGGATGGGGCAAATTGTCCCCGTGGGATGTGATCCCAAACCTGTTTTAGGTGCTTACGGCAAGATGGCGGAACAATCCTTTAACAAGGACACAACTTCCGGACACTGGGAGATTGCAGGAATTGTTTCAAGAGAAGCATTCCCGACCTATCCGGACGGGTTTCCATTGGATCTCATTCAAACCTTTGAAAAAAGGATCGGGCGCAAAACTTTAGGAAATTACCCGAGATCCGGCACACTGATCCTGGAAGAATTGGGGCAACACCACCTTGAGACGGGTTGCCCAATTGTTTACACATCGGCCGACTCCGTATTCCAGATCGCTGCCCATGAATCGATTGTCTCGTCGGAAACCCTCTATGAATATTGTTGGATTGCCAGAAATATTTTAACGGGTCCACATTCGGTCGCAAGGGTGATTGCAAGACCTTTTAAAGGCAAACCAGGGCATTTTGAAAGAAAAAACAGCCAACGAAAAGATTTTTCCATTGAACCCCCTGCTGAAACACTTCTGGACATCCTGTACAGGACGGGATTTGATACTGTCGGTATCGGTAAAATCGGCGACATTTTCGGACACAGGGGACTCACTGAAGAAGTACATACCAATAATAACCTGCATGGAATAGAGATGACCTGCGAAGCCATGCAACGCCATAGGGATGGGAAAGGAATGATTTTTGCCAATCTCGTGGATTTTGACATGCTATACGGACACAGGC
>QMMS01000047.1 GCA_003647375.1 Deltaproteobacteria bacterium | reverse complement strand
GGTGATCCAATGGCGATTTGTGCTGTTTGAGGCGCTTAGGGATCCTTACATCAGCGCATGACAATGAAAATCCAATATGAAAACCCGGTCATTTTGAAGCCATGCCTGCTTAACCATATGGCCGGCGCTGATGTTAGGAGTCCTTGCGGCGAGTTCGCAAAGCGCCAGAGGATTATTCATTTCGTGTTCGCTGAACCCCGAAAGTTGTGTTATAGTTATACCAGCTCTTCCGGTATATCCGCATTGGTATACACCTTCTGAACATCCTCACAGTCGTCCAACATGTCCATCAGCCGGATCATCTGATCGGCCTCTTTCCCCTGAAGGCTGGTGGCTGTCTGTGGCAGCATGGTCACCTCGGCATCCAGACAGGGGATCTCTTTTTCATCGATGGCGGCCTTGACAGCTTCGAAATCTTCCGGAGCCGTTATGACTTCAAAATTGCTGTCGTCCGCCCGGACATCTTCTGCGCCGGCTTCTAGCGCCACCTCCATCAGGGAATCCTCATCGATGGCGGAACGTTCCACGACGATATATCCCTTTTTGTCGAACATCCAGGCGACACAGCCGTTTTCACCCAGATTCCCACCGCATTTAGAAAAAATGTGGCGGATGTCCGCAACGGCCCTGTTTTTATTATCTGTCAGAGATTCCAGAAAAACTGCCGCACCGCCGGGACCATACCCTTCATAGGTGTTCTCTTCATAGTCAACACCTTCCAGTTCACCCGTGCCTTTTTTAATCCCCCGTTCGATGTTGTCCTTGGGCATATTTTCAGCTTTAGCGGCTAATATGGCTGTTCTGAGTCTCGGGTTCGCATCCGGGTCTCCACTGCCGCCCATCCGAGCTGCAACAGTAATTTCCTTGATCAGCTTCGTGAATATCTTCCCTCGCTTGGCATCTGCCGCTCCTTTTTTATGCTTTATGGAAGACCATTTGCTGTGTCCTGACATCGTTACCTCCTGAAAAATTATTTGTGTTTTGTATTTCGTGTTTTGTTGTTTGTTTACAGGGGACTAACTCCTCGCTAACGATAGAACAATCCAGCAGCGAACCACCAAATACTAAACATCAAACACAATTAGGAATCAATCTTTCCGATTCCAATAATAAATATTTCCTTGCTGGCCTTGCGGCTGCTCTGGGGTTTGAATATGTGCTGCCGTTTGAAGTGCGTCCTGACCCTGTCTGAAAACTCCTGGAACAATTCTCCCTGGAAAATCTTGCATATGAACGATCCGTTCGGGGCCAGAACTTCCTGGGAAAGATTGAGTGCAGCTTCACAAAGGTGAAACGATCTGGCAGCATCCACATCTTTGTTCCCGGTGGTATTGGGCGCCATATCACTGATGACGGCATGAAATCGTTGTCCCAGCTTCTCCTTTAACGCCTTGGTCGGGGCCAGCACATCCCCGATATAAACCGTTACATGCGACGGCAGTTGAATCGAAACCGGTTTGAGGTCGATACCGGCAACCATACCGCCTTCGCCGGTAAGATCTGCCGCATAAACCAGCCATGATCCAGGAGAACATCCAAGGTCCAAGACCCTGTCTCCTTTACGAATAAGGCGGTATTTTTTCTGAATTTCCTGCAATTTATAAACAGATCTTGCCGGGTATTTTTCCTTTTGTGCCTTGCGGGAATAGTGGTCCTGCCACGTATTCCGTTTGGATGTTTTTCGTTTCATAATCCCATATTCTTAAAATTTGAAACACTCATCTTAGGATATAGTTAAGCCAATACTAAGTCAAGCATGGGAACGATAGGCTGTAGACTGTTGTCTTTTAGGCGGTAGGCGCTAAACACCTAACAGTCTTCAGCCTACAGCCTACCCTTAAAAAAGTGCTTCCATGGCCTCCGATAAACTCTTGACACCGATCAGGTCAAGCCCCTTTACAGTCGCCATCCGTTCTAGATTGTTTCTGGGCAACAGGCAGCGTGTGAATCCCATCTTTTTCATTTCACCGGCCCGGGTCTCTATCTGACCGACCGCCCTCACTTCACCCGTCAGACCCACCTCGCCCACCACTGCCGTGCCCTCCATGACCGGCTGATCCAGAAAACTGGATGCAATAGCTGATACAATCCCCAGATCAACGCCCGGCTCATCGATCCTGACACCTCCGGCAACATTCATGAAAATATCATGACCCAGGAGGTGCATTCCCAGTTTTTTCTCCATGACGGCCACCAGAAGCGCCACGCGATTCTGATCCAGGCCCAGTATCGTTCTGCGAGGGGTCCCCAAATTGGTGCTGCCGGCAAGCGCCTGAAGCTCCACAAGAATGGGGCGGGTCCCTTCCATGCTGGACGTAACCACAGATCCTGGAGAGGCTTCCGGCCGCTCGGATAAGAATATAGCAGAGGGGTTGTCCACCTCGTTTAAGCCATTTTCTTTCATCTCGAAAACGCCGATTTCGTTTGTCGATCCAAAGCGGTTCTTTACAGCCCTCAGAATCCGGAAAACATGATTCCTGTCACCCTCGAAGTAAAGCACCGTGTCTACCATGTGCTCCAGCAACCGTGGCCCGGCAATGGCACCTTCCTTGGTCACGTGCCCCACCAGGAATGTCGGAATGCTTTTCTGTTTTGCCATGAGCATCAGTCTCATGGCAGACTCCCTGACCTGGCTCACGCTCCCGGGTGCCGAAGTGAGGTCCGCGCTGTACATGGTTTGGATAGAGTCGATAACGATCACACCCGGTCGGGTTTTTTCGACGATTGCCAGAATGGCATCAATCTCGATCTCGGAAACAGCCAGGATGTCGGACGACAGCGTTGAAAGCCGCTTGCTTCGGAGGCCGAGTTGCCGAACCGATTCCTCGCCGGAAACATAGAGAACCTTCTGTCCCTCCTGGGAAAGTCCGTGCATGGCCTGCAGCATCAAGGTCGACTTTCCAATACCGGGATCACCACCGATCAAAATCAGGGTTCCCGGTACCAGCCCGCCCCCAAGTACGCGGTCCAGTTCGTTAATTCCGGTTAGAATTCTGGTATCATCCTGGGGATCGATGGCGGACACGGCAATAACCTCCGCACTCGCGACAGCGCCCTTCCCGGCATATCCGGAAGCTCGTTTGGATGCTTTTGCCTCCTCAACAAATGACTGCCATTCCCCGCAATCCGGGCACTTCCCCATCCACTTAGGTGTTTCATACCCGCACGTCTGGCAGGTATATACCGTTTTGATGTTCTTATTCACACTATCCAATCTTTGTTATATATGGTATGTTAATTGTTGATTTTCACGAACGTCTCAGAATATAACACGATCTTGATAAATGATAAATTCGTTTTACGAATTTATTAAGTGCGACAATGTCACTTGTGAGGCAAAAGACAAAAAAAGATCTTAATTAGGTTTTAACCATCGCTGCCCGGCAAACAGCGTAGAAGAATCAACATCATTAGCGGGGAATCGACCCAGACCCATGAAAATAATTACACCTCTTAGATTATTGCTGATCTCCATCATCGTTTTCGCTGTTCTATCCTTATCGCCGTTTGAGGCGGTAGCTGATGCATCTGTGGGGACCTGGCAATTCCAGGCCCTACAGGAAAAGCTGATCAAAGATGGATTTCAACCGGATAAAATCCGCACATATTACCAAAATCCCCAAGTGTCGTTTGAAAGACGAAGTGTGTCACTCTTTTTTGTACATAGCGAGGCCAAGCTGAACTACGATCAATTCACCAACGACTGGTCCATCAGCCAAGCCAGGAAGTATATGAAAAAGCACCAGGCCCAGTTGGAGAAGACCGAAGAAATCTATGGTGTGGACAAACGGGTGATCACCGCCATCATTCTGGTTGAAACCGGACTGGGTACCACTCTGGGTAAAAGTTCCACACTGAACACATTGTCGTCTTTATCCTCTTTTGAAGATCCTGCCGTGCGGCAGGAATTCTGGGAAAATTTCAAGCGCAAGGATGAAATCAGCAGAAAAGATTTTGAGAAACGGGCTATCCGCAAATCTGCATGGGCCTATAAAGAATTGAAAGCCTTTCTGCAATATACGCAAAATGAAAATTTCGATCCAGTGGTCATTCAAGGGTCCTATGCCGGCGCCCTGGGTATTGCTCAGTTCATGCCCACCACGCTTCTGGCTTATGCACGCGACGGAAACCAGGATGGCGTCATCGACCTTTTCACCCACGCCGATGCCATGGCCAGTATTGCAAGCTTCTTAAAACGCTTTGGTTGGAAGCCGGGGGTCGGAACGGAAAAAGCCAAAACGATTATTCATCGCTACAATCACAGCGACTATTATGTAAACACTATACTAAAAATATCAGATCTACTGTCTTAATTGGGATTGCCGATCTTACCGCATCTACTACGTCAGATGCCATATACCGCATAGTCCACTATAGCGGAACAGCATCTTCCTTGTAGCTACAGCAACCTCGACAATCGTTTTAAGTCTGAGGTAACCCAAACATTGCTATTGGGGTTGAGCGTTTCATGATACAAGAATTAAAAACCGTGGGTGTTGTGGTTCTTTTGGCAGTACCCTTCTTCTTTCTGACGGTCTGGGCCATTGTTGACTGTCTTCAGAAGGATTTCGGTACCATCGGGAAAAAAGCCCTCTGGGGAATTATCGCTGCCGTCCCTTTTGTCGGCTCTCCCCTATATTTCATCTTCGGTTACAGAAAAGGCAAAAAGACAGATCTTCAAAATCTTTTTTGAAATGATAAATTGTTTGACAAATAATTAGGAAATCTAATATTAGAACTACTTCAGTCAATATGCGGCAAAGTCGCGCATGATAAATTTTCAAAGTAAATTTATGGTCCCATCGTCTAGCGGTTAGGACGCCGGCCTCTCACGCCGGAAACCGGGGTTCGATTCCCCGTGGGATCACCATAATAAATACAGGGACTTAGATACTATTCTGAGTCCCTGTTTTATTTTGATATCAAGAAACACAATATGGTTTAAAACGCTATTGGTAGTGATCTGCTACAGACTGAACAAGAACTCGCTTTCCTTTTGGGTCACACCTACCAAAGCCAGGACAATCTGAATCTAATATTCTTGCAGTTCTTCCGTTACCATCCCCGAAAGGGTGAACAAGTCCAAGATAATAGTGGGTAAGGGCGGCTCTGATAGGTGGATATAGTTTTACCAACTCCTCGCTGTTGATCCATTCACAGAATACGGTCATTAGTT
The DNA here is from genome assembly GCA_003647375.1 of Deltaproteobacteria bacterium. The sequence goes on along the minus strand of QMMS01000047.1, from coordinate 15,108 downwards.
TATTAATGTCTGGCAAACACTTAGGTGGCGTATAGACCCCACCGTGGTTTCTGTTGCCCACCTGCACTTTATGGTTACGATAGACACCAGGATTGTTCAACTCAATATCAATTCCATGCGTGATCAACCGGTGGACATCACTAATCAACTTTTCAGTTAACTCTAAATGTTCTACAGGATCTTTTTATTCCTGAACAAAAGCATATGCAGTTTTTAGGTTTAATATTTCTTGTTCCGCACGTTCTTTCCCATCCATCAGGTCACCACCGACCATATCTTGCATTCATAGGCTCATCCATGGTATCGTGGGGATGTCTGAAGCGTATCGGCATTATTTTCAAAATTCCAATTACTAAGATGATCTCTATTATATCTTTAGTCGTACAACAATTGGTTTGCTGATAACATCTTAATATTCATATCAATTATTTATCATGAAAAAAACAATACCATCCAAATTCAATTCTGGTGGCAGTGTACGAAGAAAAAAGGCGCGTTATGCCGTCAAAAAGGGCGCCTCCGTTCTATTTAAAAAATCATCGGTAATTGGCCTACTTAAACCTCGCACAGTCAAGTCGGGGTCCATTATAAATATAAGTCTCAGTGGGATTAGGGCGCAATATACAGCCGCTACCGCCTGGTCCAAAGACTTCGACAAAATGTCCATTGTCACAATTGATAAAAAATTTACAATTGACAATATCCCATGCAAGATAATTTCCGATTCCAATATTAGTCGTCTCCCGAATGGTACTTTCGTAAGAAGATGTAGCATTAAATATGGGAACTTGTCTGATTATCACAAATTACAATTATCTTATTTTATGCAAGAGTATACCATTGATCCAAACAATCCAACACCTTGGCATATTGAATTTGCATAGCGATATCTGCAACAATCTCCGCACCGTGACAACAGGACAACAGGGACGTCCGTTCTATTAATATATTTACATTATGACTGCGCTCTGATATAAAACTGCCATGCCTCGAAAAGCCCGCATAGATGCCCCTGGTGCCCTGCATCATATCATCATCCGTGGAATAGAACGCAAAGCGATTTTTAAAGACAACGTTGATCGGACCAATTTTATCAAGCGCCTGGGTCTCAATATTACAGAAACTGAGACTTGCTGTTTTTCCTGGGTGTTAATGACCAATCACGTTCATTTATTATTAAAGACCGGTCTGACCCCTATCGCCACTGTCATGCGCCGGTTGCTGACCGGATACGCTGTATCTTATAACCGCAGGCATCGGCGTCACGGGCAGTTGTTTCAGAATCGCTACAAGTCGTTTTTGTGTGAAGAGGATGTGTACCTAAAGGAACTGGTGCGCTATATTCACTTAAATCCGCTGCGGGCAAAGATTGTAAAGGATCTAAAGGCACTCAAGCAATATCAGTGGTGTGGTCACAGTGTACTTATGGGCAAAGTTGAAGCTGGTTTTCAAGACACAGCGTATGTTTTACGATTATTTGGCCAAACTACAAGGGTAGCGCGCCGGGGTTATGAAAGTTTTGTATCCAAGGGTGTTGAGCAGGGCGAGCGTCCGGATTTAGTTGGTGGCGGCTTATTAAGGTCAGTTGGGGGCTGGGCAGCGCTTAAAGGGTTTCGGGATATCGGGGTTCGTATCAAAGGCGATGAACGCCTATTGGGTTCGTCTGATTTTGTTGAACGGGTGTTAAAGCAAGCCGATGAGCGCTTGGAGGAAAAATATCGGCTGCAGATGAGTGCTATCAGCTTGCCGGCGCTCATAGAGAAAGTAGCGCACTACTTCAAAATCGATCCCGAGAATCTAAGATCTGCCAGCAAAGAGCGACCCGTCACAGAAGCGCGGCGGGTCCTTTGCTATATTGCGGTGCGTAAATTGGGATATAAATGTACCGATGTTTCCAAAACCATCGGCATCAGTGCGGTTACGGTAAGTAAAGCGGTAAGTTTGGGCAGCAGGTTATCGCAGATTGGGAAAATTCAAAAACAAATGCTCGGCGACTAATCTCTAATAATATTATCACAACTATACAAACTTGAATAATAGAAAAATAGAACGGACGTCCCCATAAGTATGGATATGGAAACAACATTATTTATTCTAAAAATATTTGGTGGTGTAGGAGTTTTCTTTTTATTTATCTTCTTAATTTTTTATTCATTAAACGAAAAACCTTCAAGATTCATCAAGTATTTACTATCTTATTTAGTATTTTTCGCCACCATCGGATTTCTATTTATTTTTTTTGGCGAAGCCTCTTTGTATATTGGATTATTGGCAGGATTTGGTTGGATAGTTCTTATTGTTATCGGCTCAAAAGGTGGAAATACTAGTTTGTCAGAGCCTGATGATGTCGAAAATAATTCAAACCAAAAATCCTGATAATGCGATGAAAGTTAATGATATCAGAACCTGTTCAATCAATTGCCAGGAGGTATAGAAAATGAACGAAATGCGCAGAAAAGACCGTGCTATCACGGAAGAGGAAACAATAGCGTTACTAAATACGGTGGAATATGGTGTACTATCGACCGTCTCTGAAAATGGAAAACCCTATGGTGTGCCTCTGAACTTTTGTTTCATTGACCACTGTATATATTTTCATTGCGCTGTTGAAGGACATAAAATTGATAATATCAAACAAAATAAGTCTGTCTCGTTTTGTGCTGTTGGAAATACAGAGATATTACCTGCTAAATTTGGTACAAAATATGAGAGTATAATAGTTTCAGGAGAGGTTGAAGAAGTATTTGATGTGAATAAGCAGATAGCCTTGGAAGGACTAATACATAAGTATTCTCCAGAGTTTATTGAAAAAGGTATAAAATATATTGAGGGGAAAAAAGAGAAATTCAAAGTATTTAAAATTACTATCGATAAATTAACTGGTAAGGCACGGAAGCAATAATTTAACTTAATAAATGGTTTCGCCTGATATTTTTTCGCTATGTTCCAAAATGCAGGTGCGCCCAAGTGAATAATAACAGAAGTTGTCTGATAGGGGATTCTATTTATGGGCTCAAAAAAATTGAAAGTATATAATCCTCCCGGTAGCAAACGTGTGATTGTCACCAAAGAACTACCCGGCTCGCTGTGGCTGGAGCGCCTGATTCAGGCCGATTGCAAAGTCGAAGTCCTCACTTCCACGGATGCGCTCAGCGTTGATGACATTAAGACCGCCATCGGCCAACAGTGCGATGCCGTCCTGGGACAGTTGACCGAGGACTGGGGAGAGGAGCTGTTTGGTACGCTCAAGGCCGCCGGTGGAACAGCCTACAGTAATGTGGCCGTGGGCTTTAATAACGTGGATGTGGCGGCCGCCACCAAACACGGGATACCGGTGGGAAACACACCCGGGGTTTTGACCGAAACCACAGCCCAGATGGCAGTAACCTTGACCTTTGCGGCCGCCCGCCGCACCGGTGAGGCCGAACGGTTTCTACGGGCCGGAAAATACAAGGGCTGGCTGATGACACTTTTTCTTGGAGAGCTGCTGTGGCGCAAAACGGTGGGCGTTATCGGTGCCGGTCGCATCGGCGCCACCTATGCCCGCATGATGGTCGAAGGGCACAAGATGAACCTTATCTATCATGACCCCTATCCCAACACAGATCTGGAAAATTATATTGCAGCTTACAGCAATTTTCTCATATCCTGCGGAGAAGAGCCGGTGTCCTGCAAGCGCGCGGATAGCCTCGAGGACCTGCTGCGGGAGGCCGACTGCGTCAGCGTGCATACCGTTCTGGATGAATCCACCCACCATTTAATCAATACCGAACGCCTGGCGTTGATGAAAGAAAACGCCATTCTGGTAAACACCAGCCGAGGTCCGGTGGTCGATGAAGCAGCTCTGGTCGCTCATTGCCGCAAGCACCCGGATTTTCGAACCGGCCTGGACGTGTTTGAAGATGAACCGGATTTAAAACCGGGTCTGGACAAACTGGACAATGTGCTCATGGTCCCCCACATCGCCTCGGCCACCCGCTGGACCAGAGAAGGCATGACTACCCTGGCAGCCAGCAATGTCGCTGCCCTGCTGCTGGGATACCCGGTCTGGAACCAAGCGGATATTTTGCCGTTTTTGGAAACCGATGCGCCCAAAGCAGCACCGAGCATCGTCAACGCCGAAGCGTTGAACTTAACATTTTTAGATCATCTCCAAAAGAGTTGATCTAAATGAAGGATTCAAGGATTCCAGGGTTCCAGGATTCGAGTGATATGCTTAAAAATAACTTTATCAGTTGAGCATAGTGGACACAATCCGGACACTGATTGTCATGCTTTGAATACATTCAGGGGGTCTTTGCTTCGTTGTACGCTATATTGACCCCCTGAATGAATAGAAACCTATCCGCATAGATGTAGCTCACGGCTTGTGAGAGTGAGATTACCCGCTGGTGAAAACTCTCCTATCATGCAGGAAACTCGTTTCATTCCTTTAGTCAAAAGTGACCACCAGGCATCGAGAACATCAAAATGACCTGTATTGGCAGTGATTATTTCAACTAAGTCTACTTTGGTATTTTTTTTTATGACCATTGATTCAAACGCTGCATCCCAATTCGGCGGTTCTTCGCCAACAACATAAATGATTAATCCTGATTTCATCCGTATCACCTCCTTTCATTATGAAGCTATCTGAAAAAGGTCTTTTGGCCCAAATCCATCGTTGAGCTCTCATTTCAACTCCTCAAAATACTTCAGTATTTCTGCGGATTGAAACTCGTTCCCGCCTTGACTTTGAACCAAAATCCTCTTTTTGAGATGGCTTCATGTCATTCAGTCCCGCCGCCGAATGAAAAATTTACATAAAAAAAGCCCTTCAATCTTATTTGAAAAGATTGAAGGGCTGCACCCAGTTTTCTTGACCCTTTTTATTTTGTAGCAATTACTCTCTGTCTCACCGCAGAGAAATGGTAATTTACTAAGGCAGGTCTTCTGACTCCCGGTTTAACCTAATTTCTGCACCTTCCCATCCGGTTAAAACCAGACAGTGGTAAATTGCAGATTTCGTCACCAGTTACAGCGGCGGGACCGTTCCCGATTCTCACAGGATTCCCCATTAAGCCAAAAATGGCACCTCAAGATATGTTTAAACAATGTCGAAGCATCTGTCAAGTTTCATGAAATGTTCGGACTAACAGCGACTTGACCAAAAAACAGAGTACAGCTCCGGTATTATTACTCCGGCAATCTCACTGTGGATAACTATGACCTGACTATTCTTTCAGCCCAACATCTTTAGGGTTGCTTAAATATTTACCCACCAGTATGGCAATGAGCATCGTCATGTAAAACTGGCCGGAAACGGCAATGAGCAACGTAACGGATTTCGCAACAGATGACACCGGTGTGACATCGCCATACCCCAAGGTTGACAGGGTAACAAAGCCGAAGTATAGATAATCATGAAACCCTTTGGCAGCTCCCCCGGCAAAATTAATCGCCCCGAAATCCTGATGATAGACAAGCTTTTGCACTGTTTCCGCTATGGCCAGGAGCAAGCCTCCTAATATTCCCAAAAGCAGGTACCCATTGATTGAATTGATGATGATGGTGACATCGACCTTTACGCTCCTGGCGATATGCCTGACCATAAATACAACAATAAACAGATTGTAGAAAAAAAATGAGAAGGAAAAGACTAAGGATAGCACATCATTGGCAATAAAATGATTAAGCCAGTTCAAACATATGGTAATGATTCCGGATACGATCAGAATTTTTTGAACTCTTTTAGCAAAGTTTAGAGAAAAAGTGCCGCAGAAGACAATAGCCGTAAAAAGGATGCTCTTCACCAGCACGTCATAAGAAGACAATAAGGGTAAGAAAAGAATCATGACCAATAGGCAGATTAAGAGAATGATATTATTTCTGGTCAGTTGATTTTGTTTCATGCAATTTCCTGTGTTAACCGTGAAGGTTTACCATTCCGGTGCTCGCCACCTCAGCCTGTCTTCCTCGTCTGGTGGTGCTTCCGATTCTGTGGGTGTCAGCAAATTTCCCCAGTCTGTCCGTTCCTGCATCGTCTTTAGAGTCTCTTCAGGCACAAAATCTTTTTCCTCACGAATCTGCCACCCCCCCCCAAGGGCTTTATACAGGGCAATAAAATTCAGGACAACAGATCCTTTGACTTCGGTAAAAAGGTTTTGTTGTTGTCTCTGAATTCGTTGGGTATCCAACACCCGCTGATAGTCCACCAGCCCTTCCCGGTACTGAATCATGGAAATTTCCACCGAACGTGTGGCTGATTTCACACTTTTGGATAGGAATTTCACCTCCTCCTGGGACCGTAAAAAGGCCACCATGGCATCTTCCACTTCTTGAGCCGCCTTGAGCACTGTATTCTGGTAATTAACAACCAGTTGCTGAAATCGGGCGTCCTGAACACGAACATGGTTTTTGGTACGTCCATAATTAAAAATGTTCCAGGTAAAAGCAGGTCCACCGAAAAAGGCGATACTGTCGGAAACCCATAAATCGCTGAATGAGCTGCCGCCGGGATATCCTGCTGCCGTTACATCAGCGTTACTGGACTGCAACCCGATAGAGCCGAAAAGAGAGAAATGCGGGTAAAGGTCTGCTTTTGCAACGCCGATCAAGGCACTCTGTGCGGCCAACTGACGTTCTGCAAGACGGATATCCGGGCGCCGGCGCAGCAACTCCGACGGAATTCCAACGTTTACCTCGGCAGGCGTTGTGGGAATAGGCTTTGATGCTATTAAGATATTTTCGAGTTCCCCGGGGAGCATCCCCAGCAAAATAGCAAGTCCGTTTTTGCTTTGGCGAAGGGTTACTTGTATCCGGGGGATCGTAGCCTTGGTGCTTTGCAGAAGGGTTATAGCCTGTTGCACATCCAGTTCGGTGATGTCGCCTTCTTTGAAACGCGTTTCGACGATTTGAAGAGATTCTTCCTGAATTTTTACGTTCTCTTTTGCAATGATCAGACGCATCTCCTGTGTACGAATAAAGGTATACGTACGGGCTACCTCAGCGATGAGGGTGACCAGGATGTCATCATAACTTGCAATGGACGTTTCAAGCTTACCCACGTTTGACTCGATAGCGCGGCGGAACTTACCCCAGAAGTCCAGTTCCCATGTAGCGTCAAAACCCAGATCCAAAGTGCCATAGTTAAAATCAGCGCCGCGCTGGGTATTCGCAGCATTTTCACTTGCACTTGTATAGGTGGCGTTTCCCCCCACAGATTGCGATTGGGGATAGAGGTCTCCAATGGCGATCCCTAACTGGGCGCGGGCTTCCAGAATCCTGATGCCTGCGATTCTAAGGGAAAGGTTCTGCTGAGAAGCCATGTCAACCAGCGTATCGAGATCCGGGTCATTTAAGATCGTCCACCACTGACCAAAATCTGCCGGCTCACTCTTGATGAAAGGGTCTTCTTCCTCAAGCCATTTCTGAGGTTGCAATGCTTCGGGTTTGACATAATCCGGTCCCACCGCGCATCCGGTAAGCAGCAGGGCAAAACCGATAACCAATCCATAGATGAAGATGAGACAGCTCGTTTTCATTTTACCATTGGTTCCTTTTCGTGAAAAAAATCATGTGTTAAGTCCCAACCTGCTCTTTGGGTACTTCAATACGGAAAAACAGCGCGTAAAGTGACGGAACGTAGTTAAGCGTAAATAGACTGCCGATTCCAAGACCGAAAAACATGACACATGCCATGTTGTAAAAAAGTGCGTCATGGTAAATAATCAGCGGTGTGAACCCAAGCATGGTCGTTGAAACCGAAAGCAGTATGGGCCTGAAACGGCTGATAGCTGAATTGATAACCGCATCATAGGGTGATTGCCCCTCCCGTCTGTTTTGTTCGATTTTATCGATCATTACGATGCCGTTATTCACAATGGACCCGGCCAGGGCCAGCAGTCCGAGAATGGCCATAAAACCAAAATCCGCCCCCATTATACGCAGACCCGCGACGGCACCCACCAGCACCAGGGGCATGGTCAGCAAAATAATGGCGGCACGCCGGATAGAGTTAAACTGCCATACCAGCAAAATGACGATGGCGGCAAAACAGGGCAACAACGGTTTGGACAGTTTCTCCATTGCTTCGGCGGACCCTTCCAGTTCGCCTCCATGTTCCCAGTGATGATTTTCGGGAAAATCCAGCTGATCGAGGGTGGGCTTGATTTGACCAAAGAGTTCAACAGCCTTCAGCACCTGGCTCTTGGCGCTGACTGTTATGGTGCGCTCCTGGTTGTAGCGAACAATACGGTTGAGCTCTCCTCTTTGGTATACATTGGCAACCTGACCTATGGGTACACTGGCGGTATTGGTTTGCGAATAGATGTTAATTGTTGACAGGCTTGATGTTGTATCCCTTTCCGTCTTCAAACCACGCCCCACAATGGGAATATCCACATTGCCCTCGTGAAAATCGGTTATCCTGTAACCATCGACAAAGGCACCCAGAGAGCCGGCCACCTCCTGGGAGGTTTTTCCGGCGCGGCGGGCGCGGTACTGATCCACCTCGATTTTGGCTGAAATAACCCGGTTATTCCAATCATCCTTGATATCCAGGGTGCCGGGGATTTTCCTTAATCCCGCCTGTAATTGTTCGGCCTGTTCCAACAATACGTCTATGTCAGGACCACTGAGCCGGATCTCCATTAGTCCGGGTTCGGAAGACCCCATGTACATGGCTTTGACCCTTCCATGGACACGGGGGAAGTGAGCCAGCAGATGCTGCCGCGTACGCGTAATCAGTTCTGCCACCTGATCCCCTGTTTGTGTGTTAACGATAACAAAAGCATTGTTCGGGTCAGGATCTATTGGCGACAGGGAAAGGAAAAATCGGGGTCCGCCATTTGCCACATAGGCAATCGACCCGGTGATTTCCGGGTTCTTTTCTTTATCCTGCAGCCAGGCGCAAAGATCCCGAACACTCCTGTCGGTTGTTTCGATATGGGTCCCGGCAGGGTAATCGAGATAGATCGTGTATTGATTTCTGTCACCATCGGGAAACAGGATGCGGGGTATTTTCGTAAACCCATAGACCGATAATGCAAAAAAAACACCCACGACACCCAGCACAAGCAATTGATGGCGCAGACCAAATACCAGGATTTTTCGGTAAGCCTGATAGAATTTACCCTGGTAAGGATCAACAGCTTCTTTTTTATCAGTGGCGACAGCAGGCTTCTTCATAAACCAGTAACAAAAGCTGGTGGAGGCGAACATGGAGAGGAACCATGAGCCCAGGAGCAGAATAATCATGACCTGACCCATAGATTTGGTATAATCTCCTGTGCTTCCAATTTGCAGGATAATCGGTCCGAAAGCAAAAACGGTTGTGAGGGTACTGGTCAAAAGCGGGAGGGAAAGCGACCCGCCCGATTTCAGGACCGCATCTTTACGATCCATGCCGCTTTCCAGATTCACCTTGATATCATCAGATACCACGATGGCGTTATCCACAAACATGCCCAGGGCAATAATCATCGTGGCCAGTGAAACACGCTGCATTTCTATATTCAGAGCACTCATCATCACCACCCCGAAGAGCATGACAAGGGGAATGAATGCTCCTACAATCAAGCCGGTTCTCAACCCCAGCAGAATCATGACAACCGCAACGACAATGGCCACAGCCTGTATCACATTGCTTACCATCCCATTGACGGATTTGGAGATGAGTTCGGGCTGAAATGTAGCAAAATCAAGCTTGTAGCCCAAGGCAAGAGACTGTTCGATTTTCTTGACTTCTTTCTTCAAGCGCTCTCCGAATGCTACCGCATCCACGCCCTTAAACAGAAATACACTCAGAACAATCGCTTGATGGCCATTGTAATAAGCAGGATTCCGGATGGGATCCACATATGTTTTCCTGATGCCGGCAATATCACGCAGGGGGATTGCGGCCTGGGTGCCCTCAACGGGTATAAGTACATCACCGATCTCCTCAATGGATTTGAAACTGCCCAATGTCTCCACGATAATTTCCGTACCGTTAATATTGATCCGGCCGGATGGCTGGACGGTGTTCTGCTGCCTCAAGGTATGGCCGATGACCTTCGGATCGATTCCGAGTTGCGCTAATTTGGCGTTTGAATATTCGATATAAATGCGCTCTTCCTGAACACCGGTGAGATCAATTTTCATGATCCCCTTCATCAGGTTGATGCGTTCCCGGATATCACGGGCGGTTTCACGCATTTCCGCCATGGAAAAACCATCGCTCCAGAGGGCAATGGTCGCCATGCATGTATCACCGAAGGTATCGTTCACCATGGGTCCGATGGTGCCCTCAGGCAGACTCATTTCCAAATCGCTCATGTAATTGCGCAACAGTTTCCAGACCATGGGTAGATCTTCTGCAGGCACTTCATCCTTAATGGTCACATGGATAAGGCTTTCACCGACTTTAGAGGTGGAATCTTCGATATCGTCTACTTCACCCATGGTTTTGATTTGTTCTTCGATGGGGCGGGTAATCAGTCGTTCGATTTCCTCCACGGTCATACCGGGGTTTTTTGTCACGACCACTGCTTCGCGAATGATGATGAACGGATCTTCGAGTTTTGGAATTTTCCCAAACAGAATAATGCCGCCAAATAATATCACCAGTATCATTACGACAACGGTTCGAGAATTATTGAGTGCAAAATCGGTTATGCTTTTCATTTTCTACTCCGAACAGTTAATCTTTCAAAAGCTTTACCTTCATCCCATCAGCCAGGAAACTTACGCCGGCAACAGCGATGATATCTCCGGCAGAGAGACCTTCAGATATGATCATCAAGTTTTGCTCCGCGCCAAAGATTTTGACCGGCGCCTTCCGGACGGTGGAGGTTTGCGGGTCATACACAAAAGCATATCCTTGTCCCACCCCCTTGGCGGGAAGAATGGCCTGAATCGGGATCAGGTAACCGGCAATTTGTTTGTCAACGTTCATAACCAGAACCACTTCAGCGGTCATACCGGGACTTATTTTCGCTGTTGGTTTATTCAGGCCGATCTTGACCGGGAAAGCGTTGGCTTTTACAGCGGCAGAACCGATGTAAGCAATACGTCCTTTTACAGATTGACCAGGTAGGGTGGGAAACTGGACAGTTGCCGGTGTACCAATATGTATGCGGTTGATCGTGGTCTCCGGAACCGCCAATTGCACTTCCAAAGCGCCTTTAGCATCGATCACAAACACTCTTTGTCCAACGTGTATTTCCTCGTGCGGCTCCACGGAACGCCAGGCGATAGCGCCATCGTACGGTGAAATAAGGTTGGTCTTCTTGAGATCTCGTTTGGCGAGATTCACCTTTGCCACATTGACATTCACCTGGCTTAGGGCGGCCTCGAGATTATACTTGGCTTTGTCCAGTTTGCTTTTGGCACCCGCGCCTTGTGTATAAACCCTCTCCTGTCGATCGTACGCCTCCTTCGCATTGACAACCCTGGCCTCGGCCTCTACAAGTTCAGCCTTGGCAGCATCCACGTCCAACTGGTAAGGTTCTTTGTCAAGAACGGCCAATACTTGTCCTTTTCGCACACGATCTCCAATATCGACATTTACCGTTATAATATTGCCGCCGACTTCAAAACTCAGATGGGAAGAATCGGTTGCTTTGACAATGCCGGAGAACTTGCGTATCTGACCGCTGGCAAGTTCGGCGACGGTGATGGTCTTAAGGGTTCGAACCTGTTCAACAATCTCAATTTTTTCTTTGCATGCCGTTACCGCACACCCTAGAATGGCCAAGAATAAAATCTTTATCAAAAGCCTGCTAAAATAAGAGTTCTTAACCATATGTCTCTCCTTTATTTTTATCCTATTGTTCCATAAACAACACATTTCCGGATCAGCTTACCCCTATCGTCACTTTCAACCTTCCAAGCATAGATCCGGCTACATGAGAGTAACACCTCAATAATTAAGAATAATATTAAATGTCATAAAGTGTTTATGTTTTCAAGTTGTTTTTCCAGTTCATCATGGGCTCGCTCAAGGGCCTTCTTTGGTAAATTACTCCCACATGAATTTTTTTTTGAACAGAATACAATTACGGTTTTCAAATATCGAATGGGTCGAATATATAATAATGCCAAATCATATCCCCGATATTATTTCCATCGTAGGGGCGCCCCTTGTGGGTGCCCGAACAACCGAAATCGATTCGCCAAAACGGGCAGACACAAGGCCTGCCCCTACAATGGGATTGGGGGATATTGTCGGCACATTCAAATCAATCAAGACCATTTTACTACCTATATATTACCTATTCAATATGGGTATTGTGGGAAAGAATTTAGGTGAGATTGTAGATTTATTTTTTATGCCGAGCTTGTTTCTTATATTCTCTCTATAGCGTTCAACTGTTTTATGTGAAAGATTCCGAATAAAAGCTATTTCTTTTGATCCGTTGCCCTGTCTTACTGGTTGAGCATAATTTCTTCTAAGCAATAAACCGTTGAGTTGATCTATGCAGTCCCTATGGCTCTATAAGGTCATCTGCCATCAATTGATCGATAATTGCATCGATCAGTTCCTGAATGATGGTGTCCACCGAATCCGGGTCAACAGACGCCGAAGAGGCAGACCATATCATTTTCTCACTGACCGTATCGTAGAGATTGGTCCGTAGTCGAACATATTTGCGGTCCACAACCCGATTTGTGCTGTTTGTGTTTCTCGTGTTTTGAAAAACATAGATATGGTAGGCACCCATGTCACGGTAACTTTCAGAGGGCCCGGGTTCATATTTATGGGCTTTCAGCTCATCCTCTTCTTCCTTCACACTAATCAGGTGGGTGATCAATACAGCTTCCAGACGATTTTTATCGGCAGCGCCCTTAATGATTCCCTTGTAGTCTGTAATATTCTCTAAAGTCAGTTGATTGCTCTCCGGGACAATTCTGTACGCGGCGGCAGAGGTGACACCTTTCTTTTGGAATGCGTCGACAAATAGATCTTCAAACTGCTGACGGACATCGCTTTGTTTTGCAACGCCGATCACCATGATACTGTTTATGGTTTTTTCATTAGCCGTGGCACCTTTCCAAGTGCGCGTTAATGAGGTCGATGTGGATGTGCAGGCTGCCAAAGGCAGTATCATAAGTGCTAAAACCGTATTTAAAATTGCCTTTCTATTCATAAAATAAGCTCCTATGTTTTTATTGATCATCTCCTTTTCACATCCAATCATTTGGATGTGAAAAGGAGATGATGTGACTTAAAAAAATTCTTACAGATCAAGAATGTGTCCGGATCAGATGCAGTTTATGAGATTCAATTAAGACCAACTGTGATTCAAGTATATTATAGGATACATATACAATTAGGTGGGATGGGTCAAGACAAGAGCTTGGCACCTTTACTTATCAATGGCCTCCGGGGAACGCTGTACCGCCAGCAGGGTGATGTCGTCCTCCTGGGCGGCGTCGCCGGTGAAAGTGAAGAGCTTGGATTTGATGTGTTCGATTAAACCACCTGCGGATGAGAATGTTTCGTTGAGCAGTATCTCTAATTGTTTTCTACCGAAAAGACTTCCTTCAGAAGAGCGGGCGTCAGTTACACCATCGGTGTACCCGAGCAGGGTAGCGCCTGGTTCGAGATGGATCTGTTCCATGCGAAATGTTGCATCGGCAATCAACCCTACAGCCGGCCCGGTGTGGGTCAGCCGTTTCATACGGCCTGATGAACCGATAACGAACAGTGGTTCATGTCCGCCGCTGACGTATGTGAGCAAACCGGTATCGGGGCATAAAACACCGAAAAAAAGTGTGGCAAACATGCTCAGCTTGTCATGATTCTGTACGATATAGTTATTGGTCATACGAACCGCTTCTAATGCACTGCTATGGTATTCTGATTTATCCGCCTTTGTTGTGGGCCGGGTGGAATCCGGGATCGGATTTTCACCGGATAGTTTCAAACCTTTCAGTTCAGTCTGGCCCGAAAAAACACGGATCAGGCTTCGGAAAAGAGCCATAAACAGCGCTGCCCCAACACCCTTGTCACAGACATCGGCGATGACCATTCCTATTTGTCCACTGGGCAGTTCAAAGACATCGTAGAAATCCCCGGAGACTTGCCGAGCCGGCTTAAAAAAGGCTGCAAATTCCCACCCTGCTTTGCGGGGAAGTCGGTCCGGAAGAAAATTTGCCTGCATATGTCTGCCCTGCTCCAGTTCTTTTTTCAGGGCCTTGGAATACGCCTCGACCTGCCGGAGACTTTCCTGGAGGGACCCCTCAGCCCGTTTCCTTTCATTGATGGCACCGACAATCTGCTTGTACATTTTTATAAATGCTGAAATGACTTCGCCCAACTCGTCTTTACGTTCAATCGATGAGGCATAAAAATCAGGCGGTTCCCTATCTTTTTTAATTGCTTCGCCGGCGTTGATCAAATCACCACGGAGTCTGAGAATAGGTGTTATTACGATCGGTTTTAATGCAATCAGCGCACCGATCGTTACGAAAAATGATATGATGACCACAAGTCCGGCAATGCGCAAAAAGTAGGCCAGCAGTTCTTTTTTCACAGAAGTTGCATCCTGCCGGATGATCAGCGTGCAGTTGTGTTGAAGTATTTCGGCCATCCACGCGGAATCGTATCGCGTACCGTCCACACTGACGAAATTTTTTACACCCATATCAAAGACCTGCGAGATAGTTAGATCCGGAAACTCGCCAAACTGCCCGATCATTTCACCGTCCGGCTGGTAAATCGTCCCACCGAGAATATGGGGGTCCATCTCAAGTTGTTCTAGATGTTTCATCAATTCTTCATTGGTTTTTATTTGGTGGGCCAGTTTCATCATCATCGTGATTTTAGCCGTTGAAATTTCACGAATCTGGTCAAGCAGTTCATTTTTACGGTTGTGATAGGAAGGAACAAATATGATGGTTTCAATGGCAATCACACTGACAAAGACCCACAGTACAATTCGACGCGACAGGTGGCCTGTCTGGAGCGTCAACAGCCATTTCAGATTAATCGGCATAACTGGGTCCCTTTTTATTTAGTTCGTGCCCATCCACAAATGGTCTTTTTCCGCGATATCGGCGTTGGACGCCATGATTTAACTCCTCAAAATAGCACGCTATTACTCCGGGTTAAATCTGTCGTCCGCCTTGATCTCACGCAAAAAT
>QMMS01000046.1 GCA_003647375.1 Deltaproteobacteria bacterium | reverse complement strand
ATGTTTGTCAACCCCAATTAAAACGTCAAAGACATCATAAGTTATTTTCTTATTAATTACTAATAGTTAGAGATGATATAGCGCTATAATTATTTTCACCAATATCAGAAGAAGTATGGAAGGGACTGAGATGAACAAAAGAAACGAAAAGCAAATAATTGGTGAACAAATTAGCATGCAGGTCATAATGCGACTCCGCCAGATCTTTCAGGAGATGTCAAAACACTCTAAGTTTATCTTAGAAAACCACAAAATTACCGTTCCCCAACTCATCTGTTTGCATGAAGTGTACGAACACGGCCCTATCTCTTTTGGAGCTCTAACAAAGATTGTTTATTTAAATAACAGCACCACCACCGGTATTATCGATCGCCTTGAAAAAAGAGAACTTGTTAGACGCACCCGAATAAGTAAAGATCGCAGACAGGTTCATGTTGAAATTACCGATCAGGGTATAAAATTTATTAATCAGGCACCTAAGCCAATAAAAGATCAATTTGTGGATCGGATCATCTCCCTGGATGAAGAAAAAATTGCATTGATTTTATGGTCCCTGGAAATGCTGGTAGATATGCTGGGGAATGAAGATAGTACGATTAAGATTCCCACCCCTCCCATCCATATTACCCAGCCAGATGGCAATCTTACTGTAGAAAATGAAATTTAAACCTGAGCTGAGCGATTTTTCCCGAAGAGATGTGCCGAGATCTTGATGGAGGAGGGTTCACAAAAAACGTAGGCATACCCGTGGATCTGTCGAGGCTTTTTGCAAACCCTTGATCCGCAAGAGATTGGTGCAGATCGAGATAAAAATCGCTCAGTTCAGGTTAAAACCAAAGCAGGTAAATCCAGCAGCAAACCGGATTGAAGATTCCTCGTCAAGTTTCATGCAATGTTCGGGCGAAAGCGCTTCATAAATGCCACGGCAGTCTGAGCGTAGAGATCCGGGTAATGTTCGAAGATATTGTGGCCACACTTGGGAAAAATGGCCAGTTCGCCCTTTGAAAGACTGCGAAAAAAAGCGATACCCTGCTCTGCCTCGAAAAAGTGACCCCTGTCCGGGTACATCACCAGAGTCGGGCACGCAACGCTTTGCAATTCGGGCCGCAGGTCAAATAGACCGCGGCCATAGCTTCCTCCGTATCGGCTGCAGAGGGCATAAAAAGATTCGGCACGATCAGGTCCATGCCAGTCAACGTATTTTTTCTGGATATCAGCAGGAAGATCTCCGTATGTCGGGGGGAATTTCAGGCGGTTGAAGGCTTCCATGGTTATCCGGCTGAAACATAGGGTGCTGGCAGCCGTTAAAGTCCGGACCCTATCAGGATACCGCACTGCATAATCGACCCCCACCACACCGCCTTCGCACTGTCCCACGATATGAAATGTTTCAAGTCCCAGGTAATCCACCAGGTGTGCCATGGAAATCACCGCAGCATCCCGAAAGCCGGAACTGTTATAATGGATCTCAAAATCCATTCCGCCCTCGGACCAACCGTAACCCCTGCGGTCGTATACCAGCACACGGAAACCGGCCACCACCAGTATGGGAGCGATCTTCTCCCACATCTTGCTGCAGGAAAAACCATTATGAAGCAAAATGACGGTGTCACCCTCTCCATAAACCTCATAAAAGGTATCATGTTCATTTATCTTGACAAAAGACATAGGGGACGTCCTATAAACTAATTTGTCTAATTAGTCAAGGACGTTATATATTAGGAAATTTAGAGATTGACAAGTAAAATATACCAGGCTATGTATATCTCCATCAATTGATGGAAACGGTGCATGGGATATGTTTGATGGACCCTTTGTGTCGTTACAATGCTCAGCCCGGAAAGTTCATGAAATGTTCGGGTTAGGGAGTTTACACCATATGCCCTCCCCTCTTGAAAAGGCGCGCCTGAATCCAGATTCCATGAAGGCCAAAATCCTGACCGTTGCCCGTAAGCTGTTCGGTGACTACGGTTACAACGGCACAACCACCCGCATGATCGCAGGAAAAGTGGGTATCGACATTTCAACCCTCTATTATCACTGGGGTGAAAAGCAGGATCTTTACGAAGCCCTTATCACCGACATCAACGAGGAAATTCAGCTAAAATTCAAGGAAGTCGAAAAAAATGTAAAGAACAAACCCCTGGCGGAACGTCTTGATATCGCCATCGACATCCTGACGGATTACCTCTTCATGCATCCGGAAGTCTCCAACCTGATTCTCAACGATTCCTTCAATAAATCCAAACCGGATGTTGTTCCGGATATCAAGATCGGTGATTTCACGTCGAATATCGCCATAGCCATGGACCTGGCCAAAAGCAGAACCAATGTATCGGTCCAGACAAAGGCACGAATTCTGGCGGTCTGGAACTGCGTTCTCAACTTTATTTCCGGGGAAAGTTTTTTTCGTCCGATGCTCGACATCGACCGGCAGCATTACCTCGACACGATCAAAGAAACATTGAAATTCATCATTGTACCGGCATTTACAAAAGAGAAAAAGGAGGAAACCTATGGCATTAAACCTTGATGCTGTCGGAAAAAAAATCGGTCCAATCTCCAAGGAGTATACATGGAAAGATGCGATTCTGTATGCCCTTGGTGTTGGTGCCGGATTTTCCGACCTTGAATACTGTTATGAAAAGGACCTGAAAGTCATACCCAGTTTTGCAATCACCACCATCTATGACACCATGCCTGAGGCGCTGGCTCTCACAAACGTAAACCTGGCTGGTATTCTGCATGGTGAGCAGGAATTGATATTCCATAACCCGATTCCGCCCCAAGGTGAAATGGCCATCGAGGGCGCCATCACTGACATCTTCGACAAAGGTGAAGGGAAAGGCGCTCTGGTCATCGCCGAGAGTGAGGCTACCCACTCGAGCGGCATCAAGCTCTTTACGGCCCGAAGCACTATCTTCTCACGCCTCGATGGTGGCTTTGGTGGTGAAAATCCCCCTACCGAAACCTTCTCATTTCCGAATCGAGACCCCGACTTCACCGTCGACGCATCGCCCTCTGAAACCCAGCCCTTGATTTACCGCTTGTCCGGGGATGTTTTTCCACTCCATGTGGACCCGGAATTTGCCAAGATGGCGGGTTTCGATAAACCGATTATGCACGGTCTGTGCACTCACGGCTATGCCTGCAGGGCCTTGATACAGGCACTTATCCCGGGACAACCTGAAAAAGCCAGACGGATGACCTGCCGTTTCACCAAACCGTTATACCCAGGCATGCCCCTGAAAACCCTGATCTGGAAAACCGAAGAAGGCAAAGCGGTTTGGCGTGTACAGAACATAGAAACGGGTGACATCGTCATCGACCGGGGTGTGTTTGAATATGGAGACATCCCCAAGGATGAGATCCGGTTCAACGGCCGCGTGGCCGTCGTTACCGGCGCCGGGGCAGGGCTTGGCCGCGTCTATGCCCTTGAATTGGCAAAACGGGGTGCCAAGGTTATTGTAAACGATCTTGGTGGCGCCCGGGATGGCTCCGGCGAAGCTTCTTCGACACCGGCCGACCAGGTGGTGACCGAAATAAAGGCCCTGGGGGGGGAGGCTATAGCGAATTACGATACCGTTGCCACGCCTGACGGCGGCCAAAATATTGTCAATAGCGCCCTGAGTGCGTTTGGTACCATAGATATTCTCATCAACAATGCCGGCATCCTGCGTGACAAGAGCTTTTTGAAGATGGAACCGGTAAACTGGCAATCCGTACTGGATGTACACTTAAACGGTGCTTACCATGTCACCAGACCGGCCTTTGCCGTCATGAAGGATAAAGGATACGGTCGAATCGTGATGACTACTTCGGCCGCTGGTCTCTATGGAAATTTCGGCCAGTCAAATTATACGGCCGCCAAGATGGCGCTCATCGGTCTCATGAATACCCTCAAGCTCGAAGGCCAGAAATACAACGTCAAGGTCAACACCGTCGCACCCGTTGCAGCCTCGCGTCTGACGGAAGATGTCTTGCCCCCTGAATTTTTCGATAAATTGAAACCGGAGTTCGTGGCGCCCATGGTCCTGTATCTTTCCTCAGAGGAATGCCCGGTCACCGGCAACATCTATAATGCCGGCATGGGATTTTACAACCGCGCCGCCATCGTCACCGGTCCCGGCGCCGTGATCGGAAAAGGTCAGGAAATCCCCACGCCGGAACAGGTAGTGGCAGTCTGGGAAGACATCACGTCCCTCAAGAATGCCAAAGAATACACACAACTCAACGAACAGATCGGTGACCTTCTGGCAGCCTTTTCACCCAAGAAAACCGAGGCAGCGGAACCCGCTGCGGTTGCCGGCTCCGTGGTGGATGTTTTCAATGCCATGGCAGACACCTTCAACGCCGATGCAGCCGAAGGTGTCGATGTCATCTTTCAGTTCTGTATATCAGGAAACGATGGCGGAGACTGGGCCTGCATCATCAAGGACAAGACCTGTGCCATCGATACCGGGATGAACGAACAGGCTGCGTGTACGCTCAAGATGGCGGATAATGACTTTCTCGACATGATGACCGGAAAACTCCCGGCCATGCAGGCCTATACATCCGGGAAGCTGCAGATCGAAGGCGATATCATGAAATCTCAGCTGATTGAAAAATTGTTCAAAATATAAATTCGCTGCGCGAATTTATTTGACGCAGCTTCGCTGCTTTTTTGATGTTATGTATCATGATTTTTATGGACCAAAAGTAGGCTAACCAACAAATAAGTGCTGTGCGATTTTCAAATCGAAGCGCGCAGCGATTCTATTAGGAGAAGAAAATGATTGGTATCACTTCATATGGCGCATATATACCGCGCCTGAGACTGGACAGAATGTCCATTTTTCAGGGCATGGGCTGGTTTGCACCTGCTATTATGATGGTCGCCCAGGGAGAACGGTCCATGTGTAACTGGGATGAAGACACCCTTACGATGGCTGTTGCGGCTTCAAGAGACTGCCTGAAGGGGATGGACAAACACGCATTGGACGGACTGTACCTGGCATCTACAACCCTGCCCTTTGCCGATCGTCAAAACGCCGGTATTGTGTCGGCCGCATTGAACCTGGACAGTAATCTGATCACATCTGATTTTGCAGCCTCTCAAAAAGCCGGCAGCACAGCATTGATTACGGCCCTCGAATCTGTAAAAAGCGGCGACCGAAAGAGTATCCTGGTGGCGGCATCTGACAGCCGTGATACCAGAACCGCATACTTTTATGAAATGTGGTTTGGTGATGGGGCTGCCGCCTTTACCGTGGGAGATACCGATGTCATCGCAGCCTACAAGGGATCCTATTCCGTGTCACATGATTTTGTCGATCATTACAGAGGTGCCCGTAACCAGTTCGACTACATGTGGGAAGAACGCTGGACCCGGGATGCCGGTTATGGAAAAATCATTCCGGAAGCCGTGAACGGTCTCCTGGAAAAGCTCGGCATGACCATGGAACAGGTGGACAAGCTGGTCTACCCGTGTTTTTTCAAGGGCGATCATCGCAAAATTGCTAAAAATCTGGGGGCTTCACCGGAAAAACTGGTGGATAATCTCCACGAAGTCTGTGGCGAAACCGGTACGGCTCACCCGTTCTTAATGATGGCCGCTGCCCTGGAATCATCCAAACCCGGGGACCATATCCTCATGGCCGGATTCGGCCAGGGATGCAACGCACTCATGTTCGAGGTGACCGACCAGATTACCCGGCTGGCACCCCGCAACGGGTTTGACGGCACAATCAACCACAAAAAAACCACTCACAATTACCAGAAGTGGCTGAAATTCAGAAACCTGATTCAGACGGAGATGGGCATCCGTGCGGAAGCCCCGACCCAGACAGCCACCACCGTACTCTGGCGCAAAAACAAGATGATTCTCGGATTGGTAGGTGGCAAATGCAAGGCCTGCGGAACACCCCAGTTTCCCAAAGCGGATATCTGCGTGAATCCGGACTGCGGCGCGGTCAAGAGCCAGGATGATTACGAATTTGCCGACGAGCCGGCCAAAGTGAAAACCTTCACCGGGGATTTGCTGTCGGTATCGGTAGACCCGCCGGCCATTTACGGCATGGTTCAATTTGACGTCGGCGGTCGGATGATGGCGGACTACACGGATTGTTCTCTAGATGAAATCCAGGTCGGTCTGCCGGTGCGTATGGAGTTCAAACGCAAGTGTGTGGACAAAGATCGCGGCTTTACCAATTATTTCTGGAAAGCAGTGCCGATTCCCGGCGCAGCTATCCAAGAGGATCAGGTATCCTTTGACGGCAGGGTGGCCATCGTGACCGGCGCAGGCGCCGGCCTGGGACGTGTATATGCACTGGCGCTTGCCAAACGGGGAGCCAAAGTGGTGGTCAACGACCTGGGAGGTGCCAGGGACGGCTCCGGTGGCGGTTCTGCATCACCTGCGGAAAAGGTGGTTGCAGAGATCAAAGATCTTGGTGGAGAGGCAGTGGCCAATTATGACAACGTCGCCACACCTGAGGGCGGTGAAAATATCGTCAAGACCGCTCTCGACACCTTCGGTTCAGTGGACATTCTCATCAACAATGCAGGAATCCTGAGAGATAAAAGTTTTCTGAAGATGGAACCTGATAACTGGCAGGCAGTTCTATCCGTGCACCTGCACGGCGCCTACCACGTCACCCGCCCGGCCATGGTGGCCATGAAAGAAAGGGGCTATGGCAGGATCGTGATGACAACATCAGCCGCCGGTCTTTACGGCAACTTCGGGCAGACCAACTATTCAGCAGCCAAAATGGGTCTTGTTGGTCTGATGAACACCCTCAAGCTGGAGGGGAAGAAATACAATATCAAGGTCAACACCATAGCGCCCATCGCGGCTTCGCGGCTGACAGAGGATGTCATGCCGCCGGAACTTTTTGAAAAATCAAAACCGGAGTTTGTCTCTCCGCTGGTGACGTTCCTTGCCAGTGAAGCGTGCCTGGAATCCGGCAGTATTTTCAATGTCGGTATGGGATACTTTAATCGCGCGGCCATCCACACGGGTTCCGGGGTTCAGCTGGGTGATCCGGAAAATCTGCCGACACCCGAAATGATCCGGGAAAATATGGATGCCATCAACTCACTCGAGGGCGCCACGGAAATGGCAGACGCCAATGCCGCCATATTTGCCCTGATATCTCCACCTGCCGACGCGGGAGAAGAGAAACCAGCAGAAGACAGCAGCGGTGATCTCGATGTAAAGGGTTGTTTCGCCGGCATGAAAGACACGTTCAAGGCCGAGGCGGCCGAAGGTGTCCATGTGGTGTTTCAATTCAACATTTCGGGTCAAGGCGGCGGGGAATGGAACTGCATTATCAAAGACAAGACCTGCACCATCAAGGCGGGTGTCCACGACAAACCCAACTGCACGCTCAAGATGGCAGACAATGATTTTCTCGACATGATGACAGGAAAACTCCCGGCCATGCAGGCTTACACCTCAGGAAAGCTGCAGATCGAGGGGGATATTCTGAAGTCTCAGTTGATTGAAAAACTATTTACGATATAAATTTACGCAGTAAATTTATATTAATGGAGGAATACCATGGCCACAGGAATAAAAGATAAAGTCGCTATCATCGGTATGGGCTGCAGTCGCTTCGGGGAAAGGTGGGAAGCCGGCGCGGAAGAGTTGATGGTGGAAGCATTTCAAGAATGCCTTGCCGATGCCGGCATTGAAAAAAAAGAGATCGAGGCCGCCTGGTTCGGTAGTTGCCTGGATGAAGTCAATGTGGGCAAAAGCGCGCTCCCTCTGTCGATGACACTGAGATTACCCATGATACCCGTAACACGGGTCGAAAACTTTTGTGCAACAGGAACCGAGGCTTTTCGAGGGGCCTGCTATGCAGTTGCATCGGGCGCTTACGACATCTGTCTTGCCCTTGGTGCCGAAAAGTTGAAAGACACCGGCTACGGAGGACTACCCAGTTTTACCGGGTCCAATGCCGGAACCCTTACCTGGCAGTGGTTTCCAAATTTGACGGCACCGGGCGCATTTGCGCAGCTGGCCAGTGCCTATGCCGCCAAATACAAAGTCAAAGACCAGGATCTGAAACGGGCCATGGCACATGTGTCGGCCAAAAGCCATGCCAACGGTGTACTCAATCCCAAGGCCCACCTGAGAAAGGCGGTGACAGAAGATCAAGTCATGGCATCTCCCATTATTGCCCATCCCCTGGGTCTCTTTGACTGCTGCGGTGTCAGCGATGGGGCTGCCTGTGCCATCGTGACGACGCCCGAAATCGCCAGAAAGATGGGCAAGAAGGACTTCATCACCGTCAAGGCACTTCAACTGGCACTGAGCAGTGGGGAAGAACTCGGTTACAACAGCTGGGATGGCGATCATTTTATGACCACCAGCAAGTGCAGCACCAAGGCATATCAGGAAGCGGGAATTGACAATCCCCGTGAAGATATCAGCATGATGGAGGTTCACGACTGTTTCTCGATTACGGAACTGGTCACCTATGAAGACCTTCATATCTCCGAAAGGGGACAGGCCGTCAAGGACGTCATGGATGGCGTCTACGACAAAGACGGCCAGGTTCCATGCCAGGTGGACGGTGGTCTCAAGTGTTTCGGTCACCCCATCGGTGCTTCCGGACTGCGCATGCTCTACGAGATGTACCTTCAATTGCATGGGCGGGCAGAGAAGCGACAGCTCGAAAACCCGAAATTTGGTTTGACCCATAATCTGGGTGGATTTCCTGCCATGAATGTGTGTAGTATTTCAATCATCGGCAAATACGAATAATGCAAAGATCGGCATTATTCGTATTTGTGTACGCGGCTTTGCCACGTCATTTATCATTATTTATTACGGCAAATCATAGTCTGGAGCTTACCTAACACCTAAAACTTAAAACCTAAAACACAATTATGGAAATATTACACTATACGGACGCACACAAAAAGTTCCGGGATCGGTTGAAAACATTCGTGGCAAAGGAAGTAACACCGAATGTCGACCAGTGGGAAAAGGACGGCATTGAACCCAAGAGCATCTGGCGTAAGATGGGACAAAGTGGTTTCCTGTGCACGGACGTTCCCCAGACATATGCGGGTATGGGCGGTGATTTTCTCTATTCCGTCATCATTACGGAAGAACTCTCCCACACCTTCCACACCGGTCTGGCCGCTGCACTTCACTCCGATATCGTGGTGCCGTACATCAGCGCATTTGGATCTGAAACCCTCAAACAGAAATACCTCCCGGGATGTGTTTCGGGCGATATCATCACCGCCGTCGCCATGACGGAACCGGGTGCCGGCAGTGATCTTGCGAGTATTGCCACCACCGCCGAAGAAGAGGGTGACGAGGTCATCATCAACGGCTCCAAAACATTCATCTCCAATGGTATCAACGGAGAACTTTTTGTCATCGCAGCCAGAGATCCGGCGGTGGAAAATCCCTACCAGGCCATCTCTTTGTATCTCGTTGAAGAGGGTGCGCCGGGTTTTGAACGGGGCCGTCATCTTGAAAAGATGGGCTGGTGGAGCCAGGATACGGCAGAACTCTTTTTTTCCAAGTGCAGGATCCCGACGACGAACCGCCTGGGAGAAAAGGGTATGGGGTTTCTCATGCTCATGCAGAAACTACAGCAGGAACGTCTCATATGCGCAATAGGGGCACTCGTGGCCGCTGAACGAATGGTGGAGTGGATAACCAACTATTGCAAACAGACAAAGGTCTTTGGCAAGCCCCTCTCAAAATCCCAGGTAACCCAGTTCGCCCTCGTGGAGATGGCCACCGATATCAAGCTGGGCCGGGCATTTACGGAAAAACTGATAGCGGAGCACATGGAGGGGAAAGATATCATCGTCGAAACATCCATGGCCAAATTCTGGACCACCGAAATGGCCAACCGGGTCGCGGATCGCAGTATCGACCTGTGCGGGGACTACGGCGCCTTTGAAAAATGCCTCATGGCCCGGGCCTGGCGGGACATCCGTGTGACAAGGATTTTTGCCGGCACCAACGAAGTTATGCGGGGGATAGCAGCCAAGTTTATGGGGCTATAGAAAGGGTTGGAGGGAAACAACCCTGATCATTTGCTTCGCGTCATTAATTGTCATTTACTTCGTGTCATTAATTGTAGCTAAGAGCTACAAGCATCGAGCTATGAACAACAATGAATGACGCCCGAAGGGCATAATGACACGCGAAGCGTTAATTACGCTCGCAAGGGCAAATGTCACACGAAGTGTAAATGACAGCCGAAGGCGTAATATCGGCCGCAGGCCAAATGACGCGCGTAGCGCAAATGTCGCCCGAAGGGCATAATGACGCGCGGAGCGCAAATGACATCGCTATCCAAGATCAAAGTGATTTATCACAAAATTTTTGATCAATCCTCAGCAAGGGGGTAAGGTATGAACAAGTATGATGCCATCGTCATCGGGGCGGGCAACGGTGGGTTGACGGCGTCCACCGCGCTGGCCCAGAAGGGACTGAACGTCCTGTTGCTGGAACGGCACAACATCCCGGGCGGATGCGCCACAAGTTTTTGCCGGGGTCGCTTCGAATTTGAGATTGCCCTGCACCAACTCAGCGGTCTGGGGACGCCTGAAATGCCGGGACCCTTGCGAATGGACCTGGACAGTCTGGGTGTCATACAAGATCTGGAATTTGTGGAAATAAGTGACCTTTACAGTGTCCAAAATCCCGACGGCTTCCATATCGCGTTAAAGCCGGATAAAGAGCAGATCCTGGATGAACTTAATAATGCCTTTCCCCACGAGAAGGAAGCCATCGATGCCTTCTTTGACCTGGTCTATAAATATGCCAATGATATGATTGGGGCATTTATTTTCCGGGACCCTGAAGCATCGAGAGAGAAATACCCCAACCTCTACACGTACGCTTTTAAACCCGCTCAATCCGTAATTGACGATTTTTTTACAGATCCGCTCCTGAAAGCGGTTCTTTCTGTCTATTGGGGCTATTTGGGTGTGTCCACGGATCAAATGGCTTTTGCATACCTTGCCATGATCCTTTTTCAGTATATCGAATTCAAACCGTTCCACGTCAAAGGCGGAAGCCAGGCACTCTCCAACACGATTTTAAACAAATTCCTATCCCACGGTGGAACCGTTAGGTTCAATTGCGGCGCCAGCCGGATTCTGACGGAGGGAGATACCGTCCAGGGAGTTGTCACCCACCAGGGAGATGTGGTCGAGTCCGATTATATTGTCTCTAATGTCTCGCCCATCGTAACGTACGGACAGTTGATCGGTGAAGAACAGATACCGGAAAAAACCATCACAGAAGTAAAAAGTCGCCAATTGAGCACCTCCGCCTTTACCATGTTTGTCGGTTTTGACTGTGAGCCGGACGACATCGGAATCCATGAGTCTACCAATTTTCTAATGGTGAACACGGATATGACCATCCGCAATCATGACCGCATGCGAAGACTTGAAATCGACGATGAACTCATGGTGCTCAGCTGCTATGATGTATCTGATCCGGAATTCTCTCCAGTGGGCACATGCCAGGCAAACATCGTCACACTGAAATATGGTGAACCCTGGCTGAGACTGCCACCGCAACAATATCAGGATGTCAAATACCGTTGTGCAGAAAAGATGCTTCAGCGTGTTCAGGCCATATATCCGGACATTCGAACACATATCGAAGAAATCGAGGTGGGCACCCCCCTGACCCACATGCGTTATCTGGGGCATCCCCTGGGTGCCATTTATGGATTTGAACAGCAGACCAAAGATTCTCTTTTCTTTCAACCCGGACGATATACGCCCATAAAAGGCCTTTATTTTGCCGGCTGCTGGACAGGTGACGGCGGGTTTGAACCCACCCTGCGTTCCGGTATGTCAGCAGCCAGATCCATCGCCAAACAAATTGACAACAAAACCATATAGGGCTTTTACCTAGTCCTTTAACTGTAAAACTGGCGTCTTTTATGACAAAAAAAATAAACGCAATCACGAAAACACGAAATCTGAAAAACACGAAAATCATCATGGTCTTTTTCGTGGTTTCGTACCTTCGTGATTTCGTGATAAATAATCTTTTCCGGTTTATCCGGGTTGGGAGAGAATAAACATGAAAAAGGGTATCTGGGAAGACTTCGACGGATATGACGGCATCAAAGAAAAGATCAAGGCAAGCCGCATTGCTGCCGGTAAACACTCCTTTGAACTGGATTTTGCCGACCAGTATATCAAAAGACTTCATCCCGATCGCCTTACGCTCAAGGTCGCCGATATTATCCGGGAAACACCTACCACAAAAACGCTTCGACTGGTTTCTGCAGACAACGATTTGCCGCCGTTTCAGGCAGGACAGTATCTGTCGCTCTTCATTGAAGTCGAAGGCATCCGCACGAGCCGCCCCTACAGCATATCATCGCAGCCAAATCAAATCGGTTACTATGATATCACCGTAAAACAGGTGGCGAATGGATTGGTATCCAATTTCCTGCTCAACCACGTCAGCATCGGCGACAGCCTGACGGTTTCGGGACCTCAGGGAAATTTTTACTTCAATCCACTGGTACATGACGAAAACATGATCTGTATTGCCGGCGGGAGTGGTATTACGCCCTTCATGAGCATGATCCGTGAAATTGTGGACCGCGGCCTGCCACGAACATTAACCCTTTTTTATGGGAATCGATACGCAAACGACATTATCTTTCATGAACAATTAACGCACATTTCAGATCACTTTGACAGAATTCACTACATCCCGGTCATCGAAAAAGCATCCGAAGATTACCAGGGCCAATGCGGACTGATAACTGCCGATCTCATCAAAAAAGTGGCCGGTGATTCGGACAAAAGTGCCACTTTCTTCCTGTGCGGCCCCCAAGGAATGTATGATTTCTGCCTACCCCAGATTGAACAGTTGGGCGTACCACCTCGGAAAATCAGAAAAGAGTTGTATGGCCCCCCCCTCGATATCTGCAAAGACCCTGGATGGCCGAAGGAGATCGAACAGAATCGCCTTTTTTCGGTATCGGTTAAAGACGGCCAAACCATCAGCGCCCCGGCAACGACCCCTCTCCTGGTTTCACTCGAAAAGGGCGGGGTAGCGCCCCCTTCCATCTGTCGATCAGGCGAATGCAGCATGTGCCGCATCAAAATTCTGTCCGGCAAAGTGTTCCAGCCTGCCGGTACACCCGTTCGAAAATCGGATCACCAATACGGATATGTCCATTCATGTGTTTCATATCCCCTCGAGGATTTGGAAATACTGATTTGAAACGTTATTTACACTTCGTGTGACATTTGTCCTATCGAACGATATTTGCGCTTCGCGCGTTATTCATTGTAGCTTTTAGCCGGTTGCTCTTAGCTCTTAGCTGAACATAAAACTATCTATAATGACTGGATATTGGAGGTTTGCATGACTGAACTCCTTGAGAACAAAAAAGGCCCTATCTACACCCTCACATTGAACCGCCCTGAAAAGCGGACTGCCCTGCCCTTTGAAATGCTCAGGGACCTCTGCCGGAAAGTTGAAGACCAGATCATCGACCCCGATATAAGGGGTATTATTATCAAGGGAAATGGAAAAGTTTTTTCGGCAGGTGTAGACTTCAATTCGCTCGGTATGCTTGCCAGCCGTTTCATGGGCGATCATGCTGCGGGGGGAGCACCCATTCGTGCGGACATCCACAAGTTTCAGCAATATCTGAATCGCATCGAATCTATTGAAATTCCAATCGTTTGCGCCATGCATGGCGGTGTTTTCGGCATGGCCCTGGAACTGGCACTGGCCTGTGATTTGCGCCTGATGAGCGACGATTGCACCTGGGGATTACCGGAACATCAATTTGGCCTCATCGCAGATCTGGGAGGAACATCTCGTTTGCACCGGACCATCGGCGCCGCCCGAGCCATGGAGGTTCTCATGACAGGCAGACGCTATCCGGCGGCAAAAGCCCTGGAATGGGGGTTGACAAGTTACCTCTATCCTGAAGATATCCTTGTGGCGGAAGCGGAAAAGTTGATAATAGATATTTCAAAAATGGCCCCTCTGGCTGTAGGGGCGACCAAAAAAATCATCAAACGGGGCGAAGGCGTTGATCTAATGACCCAGTTGGATATGGAAGTGAGTTACCAGAGCATCCTGTTGAGAAGTGAAGATTTTCAGGAAGGCATCACCGCCTTGATGGAAAAACGAGATCCTGTATGGAAACGAAGATAGCATGGCTAAACGATGCAATTTTTTTCTTTACATTCAGCTAAAATGATTTATTCTCTTCTGATAAAATCAACCATCAAAGGACAGACAATGAAATATTCAGTTCCGGAAGAATACCAGACACAGTTTAATGCGTTGATTCGATCGGTACCCGTAGAACTTCAGGATGACAACGAGTTCAAAGAAACCGTGCTGGTCTATCTAAAAATGGGCGGCATCAGCCTGGCACGTCGCTATGCCGAGACGACCGCCAGATATTTGAATGTCGACGTCCTCGAACTCGGCACGGGTCTCCGCTTTCCAAAAGTCGTCGAAGTCAAGCAGGAAGACGAGAGCGATGAAGAGAAAGAAGACGAAGAAGAGAATGAGAACGAGAAAGAGGACAAGAATGAGGACGAGAATGAAGACGAAGACAATGACGATAACGATGGGACAGAAAAAGAGAAAAAGACCGAATAAAATCGTATGAACGATTTTATTCGAAGCCGTCTCAAAAATAGGATTTTTGAGACGACTTCTAAATTTTATGAAGCTCCAGCGGCCTATCCGATATCTTCCCGTTGACCTGCTTCAGACGATCATCACTGGATATCACCGCCACCCCATATGACCCGCTCTCTGCTCCGAAATAACGCTGGGCCGTTTCCACGACATCCTTCTTTTTCAACTCAAGGAGTCTTTTTTTGAAACGACGCCGGTCTTCATCCTTCATGGAGACAATTTTCCTGTAAAACGATTTCCTGGCTGCGGGACCGGGAGGATCAGGTTTGTCGATATCGGAACAGACCTGCAGGATGGCTTCCTTGATGTCCTCGTCCTGGTATTTTCCGGATGTAATAAATGCGGATGCCCGTTCATATACATTCAGTGTCTCCAGAATATGGGGGTCCCTGTAAGATGCAAAGCTGAAAAGACCGTTCTCGATGTTATAGAGCGCAAATCCACCGTATGCCCCACCTTTCTCGCGAATTTCCCTGTGCAGAAACAGCGAACGAAGTATTTTACTGATGACGGACAGTCTGGGCGCGTCTTCATGATCCATTCGAACGGTTTTAAGGGTTTTGGCAACAAAGGAAACAGACGTGGATGTACCCCATCCTTCCCTTGGCATTTCGTTTGGCACCTTTAAGGGCGGTGACTCAAAACGGGATAACACATCAACATCATCGTCGACATGGGGTGTAAGAGATCGATAAGTAAGGATCGGGATACCCTGTTCAAGAGATGTAGATTCCCCGACCAGGGCCGTCCTGAAATTCTCCCTGGCAATCAATCGTTTCCGGATATCCACCATATTTCCGGCAATGATTTCAAGGCCTTCGGTATCGAGCTTTTCCGTTATCCCCTTTATATATTTGAGTTGATGAACGCCGCTCCAGAGTTCACTGATGTGCGATGCAGTTGAAAAGTATCTGGACGCCAGTGATATGGCATATCGATGGCCGCTGTGTAGGATCATCGATTCCAGACCGGCCCGGTATTCCAGCAACAGGCTTTTCAGGCGAGCATCATCCGAAAATGAAACCTCGAACAGAATCTCTTCGATAAGTTCAAACATCCTGCCCAGATTCCGATTCAGACATTTCCCGTTGATGGTGACAAACGGCATGCACATGCCGGCAGCGTCAAAACGCGTCCGCGCGTTTGATGCCAGACTGATACCGCCGGTATAGGCATCGATGCGCTGTACGATCTCCGTAAAATCATGTTTTCGCGTTCCCAGCTTTGGCAATGCATAGCAGAAAAAGGGAACCAGGGGCAGTTGACCGATATCGAGGTTTCCGACTCCCATAGCGGTGGTGGTATATAAAATGCCCGAAGTAGGCTGGTTGTAACAGGTGGCGGTGGTTGTCTCAGAACACCTGGATGCCGGGGTGGTTTGTATGTCGGCTGGAATATCTTCCAGGTCCAACGTAGGCAGAATAGAGATATCCTCGGTCGTCTCCTGCAAAACCACTAGGGCTTCGGCATCTTCACGAATATCCACCAAGGTTTCCTCATCCAGGGCATTCTTGATCTCATCGAGTTCCGACAAAACCCGTTCTGTTTCCTTTATTTCCATGGCGGCATCAGGCGACAGAACAATCAGTGCCCTGTGGGAATTGTCCAACAGATAGTGTTTTATCTGCTTTTCAAAAAATCCGTTGTCGGCGACTTCTTTACGAATCTTCTCGAGGTCTTTGTCGAATTTCAAAACACTTTCGGAGCTGCCGCCGTGGAGCCAGTTGCCGACAAAAGACAGGAGCAGCTTAATACCATAAGGATAGGGGGAGTTGGTAATCTCTTTGCGATGGAATTCTACTTGATGAATAGCTGAATCGATAAGGTGGCTGTCGATTCCCTCCTCTACCAGGTTCTGCAACACCTCCAACACAACGCCCTCTATCTTTTCAGCATCGGATTCAGCCACATCCTTTAGACCGCAAGCAAACAGGGTATCCCGGTTGTCCGCATCAAATCCGGTACCATCCGAAAGGGCTGTTCCCAGCTCCGAGTCCATCAAGGCTTTTCTCAAGGGTGAGGCGGAATTGCCGAGTAATATCTGCTCCAGCAATTTGAGGACCAGTACTTGAAAAGCATCTTGAATGTCGGAAGTCAGCCAGGCGACACAAGCCTGAGATTTTCTCGATGCGTCCGTGGTAGAATCCAGGGGGTACCAATATCCGGCACGTTTGGGTCCTTTCCATCGGGGCTGTGGTATAACCTCCGTGTTTGGATCTATCCGGCCATGGTGTTTTAACACCTTCTCATGAATAATCCGAAGATGTTCCGACAGCGGCAAATCACCATACGTATAAAAATACGCGTTGCTGGGATGATAGTGTCTTTCATGAAATCGTTTCAACTGCTCGTGTGTAAGCGTTGGCATTACCGCAGGATCTCCACCGGAGTTATGACTGTAAGTCGTCTCCGGATACATGGCGTTGAGCATTGATCTCACCATGACCTGGTCCGGAGATGACATGGCGCCTTTCATTTCATTGTAAACAACACCTTTGTAAACCAACTGCCAATCTTTTTCAGGTATACCCTCGATTTCAAGGCGGTGTCCCTCCTGTCTGAAGCTGAGCCTGTCGATGTTGGGGTAAAATGATGCATCGAGATAAACATCCATCAGGTTGTAGAAATCTTTTCTATTCTGGGTACAAAATGGATACATGGTCCAATCCGAAGCAGTGAATGCATTCATAAACGTATTCAGGCTTCGTTTCAGCATGGAGAAAAAAGGATCACGGACAGGAAATTTTCTGGAACCGCAGAGAACGGTGTGTTCAAGAATATGCGCCACCCCTGTTGAATCCGTTGGGACTGTCTTGAATGCAACGCTGAAAGTGTTTTCCCTGTCATCATTCCCGATATGAATGTGTCTGGCACCCGTAGGCAGGTGTTCCATATCAATCAAAATAGAATTGATCATTCCCAGCTCTGTTATCATCTTGATCTGATAACCCAGTTTCCGGCAGTTCTCTTGAAATTTCGAATGTTGATATTGTTCTATATCCGGCATGGTGACATCCCCTGGTCAATCCTAAGCGAAAGCCCTCAAAGGCAGCAACTTTTTTGAGATAGCTTCATGAAATATTTGGGTCAGGCAGATGTATATATCCCCCGGCTGAGTCTTTTGATCCGCCCCAGGCTGTACAGCCGAAAGAGAATATTTCGCAGTTTTTTATCCTCAAACTTCGTCTTGAGCTTGATATCCGAAATTTTCAATCCCTTTTTGGATCGCTTGATGGTGCCAAATACAACGTCGGAAGCTGTAAGAACATTCTTGCCTTTTTTTGTTTTGGCGGCACCGGTTTTACCAGAACCCTGTCGGGTGGCTTTTCTCTGGGTGGTTCGAATCAATTTTTCAAGACGATCCAGGCGGGTGTAAAGTTTTTCGATATCCTTTTTCGTCGGGATATCATATTGTTGGATGAAAAATTTGACCATGGCATCGAATGTAACAGTTTTATGTTTTCCTTTTACCATTGAACCCTCCTTATGTATGGCGCTAAATTCCGGTAATGTTGCAAGCAATAAGCCGTTGAACGATAACCCCTTGCCGTATCTTCTCTTTGCTAGTTGAAATTAAACATAGTAATCGTCAATAACGTACATCCTAATGATTAATGAAGTGAAAGTCAAGCCGGGCCGATTTCGTTTGCTGCCCGCATACTTTCGTGGTAATTGAGGAGACACAAATGGGAATCATCTAACCCGGACATTTCATGAAACTTGACGAGGAATTCTTTATTTAAGGGCTCGCGCAAAAATAACTTAACAGAATTGGCGTTCATATTTGGTTCAGGTTTGGCTTATCCGAATGAGCAAATCCACAGGCATACCCGTGGATCTGTCGAGGCTTTTTGCGAACCCTCGATCCGCAAGAGATCGGTGCAGATCAAGATAAAAATCGCTCAATTCAGGTACAAGTTATCCAGAATGGGGTTATGGCAACCACAACAACATCCATCAAGAACCGGCTGAAAGCATTCTTTGTCCGGATTAAAGAACTTCAGGGGGATCCCCGGCATATAGCCATGGGAATGGCCATCGGCGTTTTTGTAAGCATTACGCCGACCATACCTTTCCACATGGTTATCGCCGTAGCGCTGGCGTTCCTTCTAAAAGGCAGCAAACCCGCCGCAATTATCGGCTCATTCTTCGCCAATCCTATAACCATACCTTTTTTCTACGTCGCCGGTTTTAAGGTGGGAACGTTCATTTTGAACAAGCCCATACCATTCGATGTTAAATTCGAGTCGTTTACAACATTAATGTCGCTGGGTCTGGATGTAACCATCGCCATGATCGTGGGAAGCGCTGTTCTGGGTATCCTGCCGGCTATCACCGCTTACATCCTGACCTACCGCGTTATGACCACCGTGCGCGAGAAGGCAAGGAAAAGGAGCCAGAGTCCGAGAGTTCAAGGGTTCGAGGGGCAAGAAACGCAGGGTTCGAGGGTCCAAGGGTCCGAGGGTCCGTGAAGATAGTAAAGTCATTTGCTTCGCAAAGAACGCTGCGCTGTAATTTGTGGTCATTTACTGCGTGTCATTGATCGTAGCTAAAAGCTATCAGCTTTAAGCAACAATAAATTACGCCCGCAAGGGCTAATATCGCACGAAGTGCAAATATCACACGAAGTGTAAATTACAGCCGAAGGATAAATGTCGTACAAAGTGCAAATGACAGCGTAGCTTTTTTTGCAAGGTAAATAGCCATGACCTCACCATCCATACTAATGAAAACCTGGAACCTGCGCGCCAAAAAGGAGATGGGGCAAAATTTTCTGGCAGATCGAGGCACTGCAGATAAAATCGTTGCCCGATCCGGTATTACAGCAGGTGATGTTGTTCTCGAGATCGGAGCCGGGCTCGGATCCCTGACACTTCCCATAGCGCGCGCAGCCAGGAAGGTATATGCCATTGAGAAAGATAGCGCTCTCCTCCCCCCCCTCAACAATGAACTCCTGGCATCCGGCGCAGATAATGTTCTCTTGATAAACGATAATATCTTATCGCTGGACCTAACATCCATTGCCCGCACCGAACAGCAATCCCTGGTGGTTATGGGAAATATACCCTACAATATCTCATCCCAGATTCTTGTTCAATTGATGTTGGCCAGACACCACCTCAAAAGGGCGGCCCTGATGTTTCAAAAAGAACTGGCCCTGAGGGTCATGGCTACTCCCGGATCAAAAGCCTATGGGCGTCTGGCCGTGATGGCAGGCTATTGTTCTACAGTGAAGGTGATTACAGAGGTCAAGGCTGCCTGTTTCTTTCCAAAACCGAAAGTAGATTCCCTGGTTATAGGCATTTCCTTTAAGGATCATGCAGAACCTTCTGCCGCAGACGAGTCATTCCTTTTTAAAGTCGTCAAAGCATCATTTTCAAAACGACGCAAGACACTTAAAAACGCGCTATCCGGTCCTATTCTTCAGATCGATGCCGCCACGGCTGCCGGAGAACTTGTAGCGGCAGGCATCGACCCCATCCGCCGCGCAGAAACATTGACCGTTGAGGAATTTGTGAATTTGAGTAATCGATTTTACAAGGCCGGTTACAGGTAGGCCTTCGGGTGTCATTTAGCCTTCGGCTGTCATTAACACTTCGTGTGACATTTGCACTTCGTGCGATATTAGCCCTTGCGGGCGTAATTTGCACTTCGTGCGAT
>QMMS01000045.1 GCA_003647375.1 Deltaproteobacteria bacterium | reverse complement strand
GCTATCCATTGGGTTAAAAATGGCGGATATTTAAAATATGTGGACGTTAAGCGCCTGGAACAGATCGATGGCATCTGGATGGGTACCGAAATGCATGTTTTCAAGAAAAAGGGTAAAGCGCTCGTTCACAGAACAGAACTGAGATGGAAAAATATCCAATTCAACCAAAACTTAGGGGATGAACTGTTCACAATTCGACGACTTGAAAAAGGTCTGTAAAAGAAGGAATCTGTATGGAAAAGACTGAATTCAATTTCTGGCAGGATCACTCATCCAACTATTTGGAGATGGCGTTCCGCACAGATCACACCGGCGTCGTTGAAAGATCGGATGGTCACGGTAGAAAGACAGGCGAATGCGGAGATACCGTTGAAATATTTCTGTCGATTGAAAACGATCATATCAAACACGTGTCTTTTGTTGTCGAAGGCTGTCGAAATACACACGCATGCGGCAATACCGTGGCTTCTTTGGCTGAAGGCAAAGAAACTGATGCGGCCTGGGAAATAACGCCTGAGAACGTCATTCAATTTCTTGAAACACTTCCGAAAGAGAATCATCATTGCGCAGAACTTGCTGTGGGTGCTTTTTATCTTGCGCTCAGCAACTACCAGGAGAATAAACGCAGTAGTTGGAAAAAATTATACCTAAGATGAGCGATTGCCGATCTTACCGCATCTACGGCGTCAGATGCCATACCGCATAGTCCACTATTTGGTCTTCGCTCTTCAAGCTACGCCCCAACAAGAGCGGAACAGCATCTTCCTTGTAGCTACGGCAACCTCGACAATCGCTCAACTGTAGGATACAGATAATATGATCATTGAAGAACCCCGCGGCCCCGACAAGCCGGGATCTTCGACAAGCCGCAGAAAATGTGCTCGTTGCTGCGGTTCAGCTTCGGTGGTATTGCCACGTTAAACTTCGAAATGCTGAATAATTATGGGAAACAACCCCTCTCCAAAGGTCGTTTATGCTTGACAGGATATGGCAAGTTGACTATAGCACATTCGTTGGATATACGTCTTATGGGATATGTTTTTCCGCCAAAACAACAAGGGATATTGCATCAGTATGGGGCTAAGGGATTTACTGGAAAAGAAGAAGTCTTCCATTGTAAAAAAGTGGATTGAATTTGTGATCGACACCTATGCGCCAGATGCGGCTCTGTTTTTTAAAAATCAAATAGATGACTTTTTAAATCCCGTTGGCGGAACCACACGAAGTATTCTTGAAAAACTCTTTGAAACCCTCCTGAAAAATGATGATGCCGATAGTATTGCTGCCACGATGGAACCGCTTATTAAAATTCGGGCTGTGCAAAATTTTTCTCCATCCCAGGCAGTCGGATTTCTTTTTGTCCTAAAGACACTCATTCGCAAAGAATTGAAAAAAGAATTAAAAAAGATAAATCCGGAAGAACTGGAATTGGTCGACGTTAGAATTGATTCCCTGGCGTTGATCGGGTTCGACGTTTTTGTTCGATGCAGAGAGAAGATTTACGATCTCAAGACTAACACAGAGAGGAGTAAAATCTATACGGCATTTGCACGAGCCGGATTAATTAAAGAGATTGCGGCGGATGAACCGGATCTCAAATTTGTTTAATATCTATCAGCGAGGTAATGTTAAATGAATACTAAGTACATGTATTCCCTGCTAGCGGTTATTGTACTGTCTTTGATTTCCTATTTTCTGGTTGAGGCTGCATCGGGATTCAAGGTTTTATTCGGTGTCATCATTCCTTATCTGGCCTTTCTTGTTTTCATTGCAGGATTTATAAACCGCATGATGTACTGGGTCCGCTCTCCTGTGCCGTTCAGTATTCCTACAACGTGCGGCCAACAAAAGTCGCTGCCCTGGATCAAACCGAACCGGATCGACAATCCTTTTTCCAAGCGCGCGGTGGTTGTCCGGATGTTCCTGGAAATCGTGTTTTTCCGTTCGCTTTTCCGGAATACTCGCTTAAAGTTGAAATCAGGGCCCAAGATCGCCTACAACCTTGAAATATTTTTATGGGCGGGGGCTTTGGCATTTCACTGGGCTTTTTTGACCGTTCTGCTGCGGCACTTACGCTTTTTCACTGAACCCGTGCCCATACTGGTGCAGGCACTTGAAAATGTAGATGCCTTTTTCCGGATAGAAATACTTTATGACGTGGCTCAATTTGGATTGCCGGGCGTATATCTGTCCGGAATCGTTTTGCTGGCAGCCGTTACATACCTGTTTCTTAGAAGAGTTTTCATTCCCAATGTTCGTTATATTTCCCTGGCGGCCGATTTCTTTCCTCTGTTTCTTATTTTCGGCATTGCGTTTACAGGGATTCTGATGCGCTATGTGACAAAAATCGATGTTATCGCGGCCAAAGAGCTCACCATGGGGCTGGTCACCTTTCACCCCACAATACCCGAGAGCGTATCATCCCTCTTTTATGTACATCTGTTTTTTGTCAGCATCCTTTTGGTTTATTTTCCTTTCAGCAAGCTCATGCACCTAGGCGGCATCTTTTTAAGCCCCACACGAAACCTACCCGCAGATACACGTGCAACCCGGCATGTCAACCCGTGGAATTATCCGGTACATGTTCACACCTATGAAGAGTACGAAGATGAATTCAGAGAGAAAATGGTAGAAGCTGGTTTGCCGGTAGTGAAACAGCCAGTTGAAACACCTCCCGATGAATCAGAGGAAAAGGAGTAATATATGGCAGATCTTCAGAAACCCGAAGAGCTATACAAAACAGACACCCGTCCTCCCAAAACAGACTGGATGGATACGCCTGCCGAGATCAAAAAGGGCATTGCCTGTTATGCGGGAAACCCAAAAAGCCTCAAGTATGTTGGATTGCCCAATCCGCGCACCTGGAGCTGTTTCGACGAGGACTGGCAGTTGCCTGAGAACTGGCAGCAGATCATCCATGACGGATTCAAGGAGCGTCTCGAGAAATTTCGTTCCTTTAAAGTTTTTATGGATATCTGTGTCAGGTGTGGCGCCTGTGCGGACAAATGTCACTTTTTTATTGGGACAGGGGATCCGAAGAACATGCCCGTATTGCGGGCTGAGCTGTTAAGATCGGTTTATCGGAATGATTTTACAACAGCGGGTAAAATACTTGGCCGGCTCGGGGGCGCCCGACCCATGACCATGGATGTGCTCAAAGAGTGGTGGAGTTATCTGTTTCAGTGTTCCGAATGTCGCAGGTGCTCCGTATTCTGCCCGTATGGAATCGATACCGCCGAAATCACCATCATGGGACGTGAACTCCTAAATCTGCTGGGATTGAATATCGACTGGATTGCAACACCGGTTGCCAACTGTTACCGGACGGGCAACCATTTGGGTATTCAACCGCACGCTTTTAAAGACATGCTCGAGTTTTTTCAAGAGGATATTGAAGAAATTACAGGGGTGCACGTAGAGCCTCAGTATAATAAAGTTGGCGCCGATATTCTTTTTATTACACCCTCCGGGGATGTGTTTGCAGATCCTGGCACATATACCTGCATGGGGTATATGTTGCTTTTTCATTTTCTGAAGGAAAAATATGGGTTTGATGTAACCTGGAGCACCTATGCTTCCGAGGGGGGTAATTTCGGCTTTTTTACATCGCATGAAATGATGAAGCGCTTGAATTCAAAAATGTATGCAGAAGCCAAACGGTTGGGCGTTAAATGGATTCTGGGTGGAGAGTGCGGTCACATGTGGCGGGTTATCAACCAGTACATGGATACGATGAACGGACCTGCCGATTTTCTGGAGGAACCGGTATCGCCCATTACCGGGACCAAATTCGAGAACGCAAAATCGACAAAAATGGTTCACATTACAGAATTTACAGCAGACCTGATTAAACACGGTAAGCTGGATCTTGATATGTCACGAAACGATAACCTCAAGGTGACATTTCATGACTCCTGTAATCCTGCAAGGGGTATGGGATTGTTGGACGAACCCAGGTATGTCATCAAAAATGTCTGTAATCATTTTTATGAAATGCCGGAAAACACCATTCGAGAGCAGACATTCTGCTGTGGAAGTGGTTCAGGTCTCAATGCCGGTGAAGATATGGAACTGAGAATGGCGGGGGGGCTTCCCAGGGCCAATGCGGTGAAATTTGTTCATGAGAGCAAAGGTGTCAACACGCTGGCCACTATCTGTGCAATAGACCGCGCCGCCTTGCCGGACCTTATGTCCTACTGGGTCCCGGAGGTTGAGGTTTATGGCGTACATGAGATGGTAGGAAATGCCCTG
This sequence comes from Deltaproteobacteria bacterium, assembly GCA_003647375.1. The sequence goes on along the minus strand of QMMS01000045.1, from coordinate 16,405 downwards.
CTTATACCAGGTGAAAATGAGAGAGAGACAGACCTGCGCGGCGAACCGCTGGCGGGAATGGAGGCTGCAGATGAATGATAAGAAATTGGTCATCGCCGGTGTTGTCATATTTGTTGCTTTGATCGCCTTTCCGTTCTGGTTTAATATGGGCAAGGCTGCACCCGCACCCGAGTTAGTGCTTACCGAACATGCCAAAGCAGCCAATGATGGAAAGTGCGTCATGCCGACGGACTTTATGAAAGCAGAACACATGAAACTGCTGGATGTCTGGCGGCATTCGGTTGTGAGAAATGCACAGAGAACGTTCGTCAATACGAGCGGAGAAGAATTTAATATGAGTCTTTCCAGCACATGTCTGGATTGCCATTCGAATAAAGCCGATTTTTGTGACAGATGTCACGATTATGCGTCGGTGAGACCATACTGCTGGGATTGCCATATCGATAACCCGAAGGAGACAGAATAATGGAAGACAGCAGAAGACGCTTTCTAATGCTGGCCGGCATTTCGGCGGTGGGCTTAACAGCCAAACCTGTATTGGATGCATTCGCCGCCGAGCAAAAGCAAAATCCAAAAATCGGTCTAAAAAGGGGTGACGATGCACTGACCGCGAAACGTTGGGGAATGGTGATCGATACAACAAAATTCGAGTCCGCGGAAGATATTGAACCGATCATCGAAGCCTGCCACAAAACGCACAATGTACCAAAGATAGAAAATAAGAACCATGAAGTTAAGTGGATCTGGGAAGAACATTTTCACAACGCTTTTCCAGGCCTGGCTCAGCAGTTTCAGGATGAAAGAACCGAACATGCCCCATTTCTGGTGCTCTGTAACCACTGTGAAAACCCGCCGTGCTGTCGGGTTTGTCCGACAAAGGCAACATTTAAACGGGAATCAGACGGAATTGTCATGATGGACTTTCACCGGTGCATTGGTTGTCGTTTCTGCATGGCAGCCTGTCCATATGGATCGAGGAGTTTTAACTTCAGAGATCCTCGACCACTTATTGAGGAGACCAACAACTCTTTTCCAACCCGAATGAAAGGCGTAGTCGAAAAATGTAATTTTTGTGCTGAACGCCTGGCCGTTGGGAAACAGCCGGCCTGTGTGGAGGCTTCCGACGGGGCCATCGTCTTTGGCGATCTTTACGAACCGGAGTCAGAAATCAGGGAGCTCTTGAGAACCAACTACACCATTCGCCGTAAACAGGGTCTCGGAACAGAGCCCTCTATTTACTATATCGTATGAGGTGACTATGCTTGAATTAGCAATAAAAGGAAGCAAGAAATATTATGCATGGGTGGCATTCTTGCTGGTTGTCATTGGCATCGGCTTTCTCGTGTACCTGAAACAACTGTCTTTTGGCCTGGGCATAACCGGCCTGAGCAGGGATGTTTCCTGGGGCTTTTATATAGCCAATTTTACCTTTCTCGTCGGTGTTGCCGCCGGGGGCGTCATGGTTGTGCTGCCATACTACCTGCATGATTACAAGGCGTTTGGAAGGATCACCGTACTTGGCGAGTTCCTGGCGATTGCAGCGGTTGTCATGTGTACTATATTTGTCTTGGTGGATCTTGGGCAGCCCATGCGTGTGTTTAATACACTGTTGTACCCGAGCCCCGGCTCCGTCCTGTTCTGGGATATTATCGTTCTGCAGGGATACCTGTTCCTGAATCTTGTTATCGGCTGGAATGTCCTGGAGGCCGAAAGGAATGGAACACACTATCAGGCCTGGGTAACACCGTTGATTTATCTGTCGATTCCCTGGGCTGTCAGCATTCATACGGTAACGGCTTTCCTTTACGCGGGGCTTCCCGGGAGAGGGTTTTGGATGACGGCCATTTTGGCTCCGCGATTTTTATCGTCGGCCTTTGCCGCTGGACCGGCATTGTTGATTCTTCTCAGCCTGTTCATTCGTCGCGTAACCAATTTTGACCCGGGAAGAGAACAGATTCAATCCCTGGCCAAAATTGTGGCCTATGCCATCTGCATCAATGTCTTTTTCTTTTTGTGTGAAGTCTTTACGGCTTTTTACAGCAATATCCCTGAGCACATGGATCACATCAAATACCTGTTTATGGGTTTGCAGGGCAAGGGCTCACTGGTGCCCTGGATGTGGACATCGTATGGCTTGATGGTCATTGCCATTATTCTACTGGTAAATCCCATCACACGTAAACATGAGGGTGTACTTACCGTGGCCTGCGTTGCGGTCTTTGTGGGAACCTGGATCGACAAGGGCTTGGGAATGATTTCCGGTGGATTTGTACCGAATCCAATGCACCATGTAACCGAATATGCACCTACCATTCCGGAGATCCTGATCACGTTGGGTGTATATGGCATGGGTGCCCTGATTTTGACGATATTGTATAAAATGTCAGTGGCGGTCAAAGAGGAAGTTGCTGCTTAACGGTACGTCCTTGCAATCAACAGAAAAGGCTCACCCAACCGGTGAGCCTTTTTATTTACAGGAGTCGAACCCTTGGGAACCGGTACTGTTTTCGATGTCAAGCAATATGCACTTCATGACGGCCCCGGTATCCGTACGACTGTATTTCTGAAAGGGTGTCCCCTCTGTTGCCGGTGGTGCCACAATCCTGAGGGTATTGGGGAGAACCCGCAAAGTCTTTATCGCAAAAGGCGATGCATTGGCTGCGGTGAATGCCTGTCTGTCTGCCCGGAAGATGCCTTGTCGCTCACACCCGAAGGTATCATCACGGATGGAGTTCTATGCAAATCAGACGGTGCTTGTGCAGAAATTTGTCCTGCAGAAGCAAGAGAACTGATTGGTAATATAGTTTCAACTGAGGCGATAATGGATATCGTCAAAAGTGACATACCCTTTTACAACCAGTCCGGCGGCGGGGTGACTTTTTCTGGTGGTGAGCCCCTGATGCAAGCGGATTTCCTTTTCGAATGTTTGAGACTGTGCGGTCGGGCGGGAATTCATCGTGCGGTAGATACTTCTGGATATGCTGAGTTAGAAATTATCAAGCAGATTGCCATGGAAACCGATCTGTTCCTGTATGATCTGAAATTTATGGATTCAGAGAAACACAGGCATTTCACGGGTGTTTCGAATCCATTGATTCTGGCGAACCTCAAATACCTGGCACGTTCAGGTGCCCGGGTTACAATTCGCTTTCCCTTGATTCCCGGTATCAATGACAACGATAAAAATATCGATCTCATGGGTATGTTTCTCCGGATCTTGCCGGAAATCGAAACCGTGCATATCTTACCCTATCATGGTTATCAGGAGAACAAGTACATTCACCTCGATACCATCTACATGGCAAAAAACATTCCACCACCTACTTTGGACGACCTTTCCCGGGTAAAAAAGCGGTTGGAAGGTTTTGGTTTGAAGGTCGATATAGGAGGATGAAAGGAATAATGAATCCGCGTATTGAAAAACTTCGCAATGAGAGCTTTAGCGCTGAACCCTGTATCTCCATTGAACGGGCATTGCTGGAAACGGTGTTTTATAAGGAAAACTACGGTAGATATTCCATGCCGGTCATGCGGGCTTTGACCTTCAAACATCTCTGCGAGAAAAAAACGATTTATATCGGGGATGACGAACTCATCGTGGGAGAGCGCGGCCCGTTCCCCAAGGCCGTCCCTACGTTTCCGGAGTTGACTTGCCATTCAGCGGAAGATCTCAGGACTCTGAATGATCGCAAGATGACGCGTTTTGCCATATCAGACGACGACATCCATACATATGAACAAGAGGTCATTCCCTACTGGCGTGGGAAGAGTATGCGCGATCGCGTTTTTAGCCAGGTGCCGGAAGAATGGCAGGACGCTTATCGAGCGGGCCTCTTTACCGAATTCATGGAACAACGTGCCCCAGGCCATACAAGTCTCGATGGCATCATATATGAAAAGGGAATGCTCGATTTTAAGAAAGATATCCGCCAGACCCTTGCTGCACTCGATTATCTCAATGACCAGGAGGCAACCGATAAGGCCGAAGAATTAAAAGCCATGGAGATTGCCTGTGATGCTGCCATTGTTTTTGCCGAAAGACATGCCGCATTGGCGGATACCATGGCGGCCTCTGAAACTGATCCTGAGAGAAAAGCTGAGCTGCAGCAGGTTGTCAGGATTTGTAGACGGGTGCCTGCGCACGCACCTCAAAATTTCTGGGAGGCGATTCAGATGTACTGGTTTGTTCACCTGGGAACCATAACCGAGTTGAACGGCTGGGATGCCATGAGCCCAGGTCATCTCGACCAGCATCTGTTTCCCTTTTATCTAAGAGGTCAATCCGAAAAGACACTGGATCACGAGAAGGCCAAAGAGCTTCTCAGTTGTTTCTGGATCAAGTTCAACAACCACCCCGCACCGCCAAAAGTAGGTGTTACCGCCAAGGAGAGCGGTACCTACAATGACTTTACGAACATCAATCTGGGCGGACTCATGCGAGATGGCAGAGATGGTGTCAACGAGGTTTCGTATCTTATTCTGGAAGTTATCGACGAACTCCATTTGCTGCAGCCCCAGAGCAATGTACAGATCAGTGAAAAAACACCAGACCGTTTTCTCCAACAAGCCGGCCGCGTTATCAGCAAGGGTTATGGATACCCATCGGTTTTTAACGCCGATGCGGTGGTGATGGAGCAGACAAGAGTCGGCAAAAGTATCGAAGATGCCAGGGAAGGCGGATGCAGCGGATGTATCGAAACCGGCGCCTTCGGGAAAGAAGCCTATATCTTGACGGGCTACCTGAATGTGCCGAAGCTCCTCGAACTGGCCTTGTGCAATGGCGTGGATCCGCTTAGTGGAAAATTAGTCGGTGTAAAGACCGGTGACCCGATGACGTTTGAGACACTCGATGATCTGTATGAAGCTTTTGAACGGCAGCTTCTTCACATTGTGGACATGAAAATTCGTGTTAATAACTATATCGAACGCATGTTTGCAGTAAATGCCCCGGCGCCTTTCCTGTCGGTGGTCATCAGAGACTGCATTAAAAATGGAAAAGATTATTATAATGGCGGCCCCCGGTACAATACCAACTATATTCAGTGTTGTGGTATCGGCACTATTACGGACAGCCTTTCGGCTATAAAAAAGCATGTTTTTGAAGATAAAACACTTACGATGGAGGCACTACTCGATGCACTGAGACTCAATTTTAGGGAACAGGAAGCGCTCAGGCTGCGCCTTTTGAACAAAACACCTTTTTTCGGTAACGATGATGATCGTGCGGATACCATCATGCAGCGGGTATACGATTCCCTTTTCAACGCTATTGACGGAAAGCCCAACACCAAGGGGAGTTCGTATCATCTGAACATGCTTTCTACCACGTGCCATATATACTTTGGTAAAATGCTTGGTGCCACACCCAATGGTCGATTTGCAGAGAAACCCATTTCCGACGGCACGTCACCGTCCCACGGTGCAGATCGCCATGGGCCCACGGCTGTCATTAAATCACTCTCCAAAATGGATCAAATCAAATCCGGGGGAACCCTGTTGAACCAGCGGTTTTTACCGAGCGCTCTGGGAAAAGATGAAGATATCGTCAATCTGTCGCACCTGATCAGGACATATTTCAAGCTCAAGGGGCATCATATTCAGTTCAATGTTGTTGGGACGGATACCCTTAAAAAGGCCCAGACAGCACCGGATGACTACAGGGATCTGCTGGTGCGGGTGGCGGGTTACAGCGATTACTTTGTTGATCTGGATGAATTTCACCAGGAAGAAATTATTGAACGGACAGAGCATGAAGTCATTTAACCCGAATATTTCAAGTGAAAAGATTTTTCCCCTACAAAGTTATGATCGTATTTTTTCCCCCTCCATGTCATAGAGGACTCTACTGATTTCGTGCTTTGCCGGATATGTTTGGTTGTATGATTCAATTACGAACTCATCCATCTCCTTATGATCTGTAGGAATATAACCATAGCAGATGTTTTTCCCGATCGTGTGCCCGTATCCGGAACTTGTTGTCACCCCCAGCACCTTACCCCTGTGAATAATGGGAGCACTCCCCTGAAGCATCAGTGGCCGGCCGACGTCAATGGTAAAGCTGCACAGTTTCCATACTGCGCCTGCTTCCTTGATTCTCGCAAGGGCTTCTTTTCCGATAAAGTCATCCTTGTTCAGGGCAACACAGAATCCCAACCCGGCATCAAACGGTGTATATTCAGGAGTGAGCTCGGAACCCCAATCGGCATATCCTTTTTCCAGATGAGTGGACGCAATGGTTCGGTATCCGGCATTTGTTGCGCCAAGTCCCTGACCGGCCTCCCAGAGTGTATCGTATACATGACCGGCAAATTCTGTGGGGGTATACAGCTCATAACCAAGCTCTCCAACATAGGACACCCGGAAGGAGAGAACTGGTGCATATGCCACCGAAAACGACTTACAGGTTCCAAAAGGAAAGCTGCTGTTGCTCAGATCCTCATCGGTTGTTTTTTCCAAAAGCGCTCTCGATTTCGGTCCAATGACGTTTATGACCGCATAGGCCGATGTCACCTCTTTGAATGATACCGTGCCGTCGGTGGGCATATGGTTCTGAATCCACCATGAGGTGCGAAGGCCGAAGGCGGTACCGACAACAATGAGAAATTTGTCCGCTGCCAACCGGCCGATGGTCATATCGCATTCAATCGTGCCACGATGATTACACATTTGTGTATAGATCACTTTTCCGACGGGCTTATCGATCTGATTGGCACACAGCCGGTTTAAGAATTCCAGAGCTCCCGGTCCTTCCAGTTCGAATTTACAGAAAGAGGTCTGATCGATGAGGACCACATTTTCCCGAACGTTTTTGTGCTCCGCGGCCACGTGTTCAAACCAGTTCGGAATCTCGAAGGTAACCTCGTCTTTCGGTTCAACACCATCAGGCGCAAACCAGTTGGCCCGTTCCCACCCGTATTTTGCACCATAAACCGCGCCCTTTTCCTTGAGCTGATAATAGAGGGGGCTGCGTCTTACCCCACGTGCGGAGTCATGTTCTTCATAAGGCCAGTGAATAGTATAGTGTTTTCCGTAAATCTCCTTTGTTCTTTCCACGTTGTATCTTCGGCTGTGGTGATATTTGCCGAATCTCCGGATATCCAGGGGCCAAATATCGAGGCTCGGCTCTCCCTCGATAATCCACTCAGCCATCATGCGCCCGGCGCCACCACCTGCCGCGATGCCGAACGCGTTGAAACCCACAGCCACAAAACAGTTGTCGAGTTCAGGTGCCGGTCCCATGATGGCATCGCCATCCGGAGTAAATGCCTCAGGTCCATTGACCAGTCGGGCAATACCGGCCTCTTCGAGGCACGGTGTTCGACGCATGGCTGGATCTGATAGTGATTGGAAATGGTCAAAATCGGGCTCGAGGAGCTGGGATATGAAATCATTGTCCACGCCGTGTATGGCCCAGGGAATCCCATTACGTTCATAACCGCCCATGACCAGGCCGCCCACTTCGTCTTTATAATATAGAAGACTGTCCTTGTCACGGATGGTAGGTAGGTTCGGAGGCATGCCATCAATCTCATCGGTAACGAGAAACTGGTGCTGAAAAGGAACCAATGGTGTGTTGACTCCCAGCATTTCCCCCATTTGGTATCCCCACATGCCCGTGCAGTTAACCACGATTTCACATTTAATATCACCCTTATCGGTTTTGACCGAAGCGACACGTTTTTTATCGAACTTAAAACCGGTCACCAGCGTGTGCTCGTAGATAGTCGCCCCTCGATTGCGGGCTCCCTTGGCCATTGCCTGCGTGATACCGGCCGGATCCGCCTGACCGTCGGTGGGCATAAAGGCCGCACCGATGACATCGTCTAAAGTGATGATGGGACAAAGATCGTAGGCTTCCTTGGGTGAGAAGATATCCATCTCCAGGCCGAAACTTCGTGCCGTGGTAGCACCCTTTTGCAGTTCATACATGCGCTCTTTGGTGCTGGCAAGATGAAGGCACCCGCTTTTTTTCCAGCCTGTCGTCAATCCGGTTTCGGCTTCGAGCTGTTCATAGAGGCTAACACTGTACTGCAGCATTCGGGTAATGTTGCGTTCACTGCGCAACTGGCCCACAAGCCCGGCGGCATGCCAGGTGGAACCGCTGGTAAGTTCTCCTTTTTCGAGTATAACGACATCATTCCATCCCATCTTGGTTAAGTGATAGGCTGTGCTGCAACCAATAATACCACCGCCGATAATGACAACTTGTGCACGATCTTGCATGAGCATTCTCCTAATAAAATCATTTCTTTGTTATCGCTGGTGCACAAAGGCTCGTATCATCGTACAATAGACTCTTTGAAGAAACCCTTTCACATTTTTCGAAACGCGTCATACGCGAATTCAAAGCGAGCAATATTTTTACTAGTGTATTTCTCGTAATCAAAATCCAAGTTTGAGTATATCTCAGAAATGATACTCCATAATGTTTCCCGTAATAAGGATACACATTTCATTGAGGCAAAACGACGGTGCATTTCGTCGGACACCGGTTGTTGATAGTACGTTTCCAGGAGCCAGTCTTCCTGTCCCGGTGACAACTCATTGTTTGAAGATAAATTGGCCAGATCAAAAAGTGCTGCGTTGTAGCCGGCATAATCCCAGTCAATGAGCCATAAACGTTTGCCGTCATCAATGAAATTTGCAGCTAAAAGATCATTATGCCCGAATACCAGTTTAATTTCACCGATCGTTTTTTCCAGCTCTTCGTTAATGTTCAGAAAGCGTGGAAACAAGTCCATCACCCGGCTGTTACCCTCTCTGGCCGTGCGGATATAGTTTCGGCAAACATGGAACGGCCAGAAGACAAGTGCCGGACCTTGAAAATGATTCGGTATTACATTGTGACAGGTTTGGATCAAAGGTATGATACGTTCCAGGTTTTGCTGCTCACGCACGTCTTGTTCCGTAAGCGTTTGTCCTTCAATGAAGCGGATGATGAAGAGCCCGTTTTCGCTATAGACAATTTCGGGTGAAATGCCGGCTGCGTGAGCTGCGCGCGAGGCCGCGATCTCATTGAATCGCATTATTCCGTGAATCGGGATGTCGTCACCGATCCGGACGACAAAACGCTCGCCTTTATCGTCAACGATAAAATTGGTGTTGGTAATACCGCCATCCAGAGGTTCGGGCTCTACCTGTGATGACCAGAAATCGAGCTTTGCAACCCTGTTGCGGGCAGGTGTATTCATGTACTTCCTCCACTTGCACCGGCAGTCTCTCAGCCCCCCAGATAAGCTTTTTTTACGTCTTCGCTGTTACGCAACTCTTCAGCCGGGCCGGACAGCGTGATATTACCGGTTTCGATAACATATGCCTGTTGGGCCAGCGCTAACGCAAGCCGGGCATTCTGCTCAACCAGGACTACTGTCCTACCTTCGGCATGGATGTTCCTGATGATTTGTCCAATTTCTCCACACATGATAGGTGATAAACCTAGCGACGGTTCATCCAAAAGCAGCAATTCGGGTGCGGACATGAGGGCGCGCCCCATAGCTAGCATCTGCTGTTCACCACCACTCAAAGTCCCGGCTGACTGCTTCGTTCTCTCTTTAAGGCGCGGGAAATGCTTAAAGACAACTTCTTCCATATCCTTTTGAACATCGTCCCTATTTTTACGTAGATAGGCACCAACCAAGAGGTTTTCCAACACCGTCATCTGAGAAAAGACCCGTCTTCCCTCAGGGACCATGGCAATACCCAAGGCGTTTATCTTATGTGCGGACAGTTGGTCTATTCTTTGCCCCCTGAAACGGATTTCCCCGGTAGTGGGGTGCTTCAAACCGCATATGCTGCGCAGTATGGTCGTTTTGCCGGACCCGTTAGATCCAATAAGTGTAGCAATTTTGCCATTTTCAACAGCTATTGAAATATTTCTAACGGCAGCCACTTTGTAGTAGTGAACCGTGATATCTTTTACCTCGAGTAGCAACTTTTTCACCTCATGACGATGTGTGTCCGGTTATGATATCTTCAGTCCCCAGATATGCATTAATTACATCTTCATTGTTTTGTATTTCAGGGGGGGTCCCTTCGACAAGCAGTGTTCCAAAATCAAGCACGCTGATATAATCACACAGTTCCATGACAGATCTCATATCATGCTCCACCATCAGGATCGTGATGCCCTGCTGGTGCACTTTTCGAATGAGTTCTATCATATGAGCTTTTTCTGTAGGGGTCATGCCGGTCAAAGGCTCATCCAGTAACAAAACCCTGGGCTTACAGGCCAGCGCAATAGCAACACCTAGTGCCCTCTGATGACCGTGGGGCAGGTTTACGGCCAGCTCATTTTTGAGGTGGCCCAGCCCCATGAACTCGACTATTTCCGTAGCCTTTTCGATATTTTCTTTGTCTATTTTCTTATGCGCGCCGGTAAATATGCTAACGAGACTTTCCCTGCCATGGAGATGGCGGGCTACGGTGACGTTCTTGAGGACGGTGAAGTCAACATAGATTGCCGTTCTCTGGAACGTCCTAATTATTCCCATTTTTGCTATTTTACTTGAGGAAAGGCCGCCGATATGCACGTCATTCTTAAATAATATCTGACCCGAGGTGGGTCGATACACACCGCTGATTACATTAAAAAGTGTAGTTTTTCCGGCACCATTCGGCCCGATGATTCCTCTTATTTCGCCTTCCTGGATGGTGAGGTTTAAATTACTCACCGCGGCGAGACCACCAAAGTGCATGCTCAAGGTTTTTACTTCAAGTATCGGCACAAGCCTGGTTTCTCCTCTGTTTCGATATGATGCAGAAATTAAGTAGTTACAATTTGATTTTTCAAAATATTGACCCGCTGTAAACCATTAGAACACCATCATTGCTTTCCCCTCAGGCGCACTCTCAATCTGTTTCCACCACCGCCGGTGGGTTATGCGGTTTTTGAAATTTGTCGATAATTTTTGAAATCAGACTCCCGAGACCCCCAGGCAGAAAGATTAAGACAAGTATCATGGTAAGGCCAAAGAACGCGGGTCTTATCTCTATCAACGGGCGTGAGAGTTCAAACAGTGTATGCATCACCGATACCCCGATGACTGGGCCCCAGAAGGATTTGGTGCCGCCGACCACCACCCAAATGAGGAGATACATCATGGTGACGATATTGAACAGTTTCGGGTCTACCGCTCCCAGGCGATGCACAAGCAGGCCACCGGCAATCCCTGCAAAAAAACCACCAATTGCGCAGGCCAACAACCGGTGTCGGGGGATATCTATACCCGTAGAGGCTGCCAGTTCCGAGTCCATTGAGATCGCTTTAAAGGATTCCCCGATCTGCGAATTTTCTATACGATACAGCATGTACATTGCGGCGAGCATTATCGTCAGGCAGAAGTAGTAGTAGGGAATGCCCTCACTGAAATCTATGCCTCCTACGACCGGAGGCCAGGGAATGTTAATTATACCCGTGGAACCGCCAAAGGGGTTGCGAAATTTAAGCCAGGACAACCTAATTAGTTCCGCCAACCCATAGGTGGCGATATAAAAGCCCCAGCCCTTGGTTCTCAGCAGAGGCAGGGTAATTACCACACCCATCAAGGCAGCCATTACACCTCCCAAAGGGATGGCCATGAAGACCGGTATACCGAGATTCTTGGCCAGCATGCCACTGGTGTAGGCACCCACGCCATACAATACAATATGGTACAGCTGCCAGTCATGTATGGTAACGATCAGACGGTAGCTCTGGGCAAGGATGATGTAGATAAAGTACATCATGACAACTTCAACCAGATATGCCCCGGCAAAGAAGGGCAGAATACACAGCCCAATTATCCCTATAAATATGGGCGTGAGCCCCCAGTTCCTGAATTTCTCAACGTTAAGCAACGACACGGCCCATTAACCCCTGTGGTTTAATTACTAATACGATGGCCATAACGGTAACAGAAACCATTACAGCTGTAACGCCGTCGACAAAGGTGGTAACAAAGGTCATGACAAAGCCAAAAAGAATAGCGGCAAGCGTAGCACCGCCGATGCTTCCCATTCCTCCAACTACCACAACGATGAGGGCAGGCAGAATGATGTGGCCCCCTAGCGAAGGCGTAACCGCATATATTGTAGACATCAGCCCCCCGGCCAGACCGGCATAGGCGCCAGCGATAGCCAACGCCAAGGCCGTCATCCTGTTGATATTTATCCCCTGTAACGATGCGGCTTCCGGATCCAGAGCCACAGCACGTAAGGCTCGGCCCTGCCTAAAATTCCGCATAAAGAACATGAGTCCTCCTATGGAAACAACAGCAAACGGTAATAGAAGCACCCTTTGGAAAGCTACGCGGGCACCCATAAGTGTAACGATGTTCATATAAGGGCTGGGTATGGGCCTTGAGAGACCCCAACCCCATATTTCACCCACCAATACCTCAAAAACAAACATCAATCCCATGGTTGCAATAAAACCGGAGACCACATCACCCTGCAACGGCCGGAAAATCACTCGCTCAACGATGAGACCAAGAACGGCACCCACCACCACGGCTGCTGCTACGGCCCACCAGAACGGCCAGCCGCCCAAAGCATAGAGTGCATATACGGTATAGGCGCTAACCATGAAAAAATGACCATGAGCTAAATTCGCCATCTGCATTACACCAAAGGCCAAAGTCAACCCTACAGCTATCAAAGCATACATGCCACTAGCCATTATCGCATTGGCAGTGGTTTGTATTAAAAGTTGGCTATTCATATGCTGCCCTATCCTCTATTAACGCTTGTGAATACGAAATTCAGTTTCCAAGTGGTGTTTTTCGGGTGGGCGGTGTTACCGCCCACCGTGAACGGTTTATTTTCGCTGGGTCCAATGCTGCCCACGCTCTTTAACCGCCTTAAGAGCGATCGGCTTGATAGCTTCAAACCAAGGCTCGAAGTTCAAGTGAGCGATTATGCGTTTGTCATTGGCTTTGAGGTCGAACATGTTCATGGGAACAGGCTGTTCAATCATGTTCTGTATCCCGAACATCTCCTGGCCACTCATGTGCCCCGGACCGAGGATGGTCGGAAACGACGACACTTTTCTCAAAGCAGCCAGTATGGCGTCGTTGGAGGGCCACTCTCCCGGAGTATCCTGACCGGCAATCTGGGCGCCGATACACCATGGAATGAGCCACACCACATGATCCCAGTCAATGCCGGTCATACGACGATGGACGTCCCCAGGAGCTCCCGGGCCATACCTGTCATTCCATATACGCGTGAATGAAGCCTGCCATGAGTTTTCGCCCCACCACGGATCATCCATCAAGGGGAAACTGTCTATAGCAGCGCGTGCGGCAGGAAACTCCGGTGGAATCTTGGTCAAGTTGGTTTCCCAGTCAGCGTAATTCTGGACCACCACACCCTTGAATCCCTGCAGATACAACTGTTCCCACATTAGGGTTTGGTATTCGGGCCAGGCTTCGCAGAGGCTGATAACGTCAGGATTCTTTGCCATCACGGCGGTGATGATCGGGGCAAAGTCGGTTGTATCAACGCTGAAAAACTTCTCGTAGACAATCTCGAATCCCTGGGAAATAGCTGCACCGATTTCCCAGGCCCCTACCTGTCGGGACATGATGTCGTCCTGCGTGGTCAACGCATATCTCAACGGTCTCCCCAGCTCTTTTTCAGAAGGTAATACCATCTTGGCTATCAGCGCATTGAACATGTTGCACTGGGGGGTGACGTCGCCGCCGGCAACAACGTATGGGCGGCTGGGTTGCATGTCGGTGGGAACCAGGGAAGCGTAGATTACCTTGTGCTTGGTGAGGAAGGGAGCCGTCGCGTTGGCAGGATCTCCGCCAATGGCGCTGATAAATTTAACATCATGTTGCAGCACCAATTGTCTGGCGCCCTGAAGTGCCTTTGCTGCGTTCGCCTCGTCGTCGAATTGATACATCTTCAAAGGATATCTTTTGCCACCGACGAGGAGTCCACCGGTTTTGTTCACTGCCTCGATCCAGATAGAATTTCCGGTCACACCAGGAAGTCCCCACCCGGCATCAGGTCCCGAAAGTGCGGCTAAAAAACCGACGTTGATCGTTTCACCTTTTGGATGTGTTTTTCCAATCTGCTGATCAGGCAGATGGCTCAATAGAACGCCCTCGTCCTCGCTAAGCTTTTCGGATGCGGATATTGCTACGGACGGTAACACAATTGCAAACACTGCGAGAAATAGGATGCAACTAACCAGTTTTCCTAATCTTTTTCTTTGCATTTATCTTCTCCTTTTCTTTCGTAAGAAAATGGTAATCACGCCGGCTGGGAAGAAGGCCCATACACCGAAGATAGTGAAACAGTGATAACGGTCAAAATACAGAATAATCAAGAAATATGCCAAGTTCTCCAGTCAATCTATAATTAGTTGAATTACAGTTAGTTATGGGAGATTTGCGAGATTTGCATATAAAAGAAGCGTTGGATGAACATTATGAAATGGTTCATCATTAGGAAACCGATGTTCACTAATAGTGAACATCGGTTCGGGCCGAGTGCGCGTTCGCGTTGACATGCCAACCTAGTCTATCCACACCGTGCTTCTTCATGAGGGTAAACAAACGCGTACGCCCCAGCCCCGATATCTTGCAGGCTTCTTTGATGCTACCATGAGTTGTGGCCATCAGGTCCTGGAGGTACGCTTTTTCCGCCTTATCAATAACGGAATCCCTATAGGATTTTATGGTGGGCAAACTTGGTTTCGGCATGTTACTTTCAGGCAGGGGTCTGGAAGTGAGGTCGCCTTTAGGGGGCAGGACTGTTGATCGTGCCATTTTGATGCGGATGTGTTCAGGAAGATGTTTGGGAAAAAGGATCGGTTCGTGATAAGCCTCACTGATGGCTGCCTCTAGGGTATTATACAGTTCGCGTATATTTCCGGGCCAATCGAATTGGTTCAGACTGCCGATAAAATCCGGTGAGTAGCCCTTGGATTCGAGGCCTTGCTTGGCAAATATACAGCCGGTCAAATAACCCACCAGGTCCTTGATATCCTCTTTACGATTACGGAGGGGCGGCAAGTCGATGGATACACCCCTGAGACGGTACAATAAGTCCTGCCGGAGTTTCCTGTTCTTGACCATATGCTCCAGGGACTTGTTGGTGGCAGCCACCAGACGAAAATCGCTTGCGATTTCATGATTCCCGCCAACGCGACGATATTGCCTCTCCTGAAGCACTCGCAGAAAGGCTTTTTGGAGCTGAGGACTCAGTTCACCCACTTCGTCCAGAAACAGGGTGCCGCCGTTTGCCTGGGCGATGAGCCCTTCGGTGGCGCGATCTGCACCGGTAAAGGCGCCCTTTTCGTGTCCGAAAAGCTGGCTTTCCACGAGAGTCTCCGGGAGCGCCGCGCAATCGACAACCACAAATGGCTGATCGCTACGGGCACTATTGCGATGAATGGCCCGGGCGAATAGCTCTTTGCCGGTTCCTGTTTCACCAGTAATCAACACGTTGGCATCTGTACGGGAGGTTTGGGCAACTGTGTGAAGACAGGACCGGATCTGAGAGCTTTCACCGATGATGCCGCTGCGTTCGAGGAGCATGGGCGACTCTCCGGTGGATTTGATTCCCTCACGGTACTGCAGGACCCGCTTGAGGGGTAAAATGATATTCTTGGGAGACAGGGGCTTTTGTAGATAATCCCATGCACCGTTTTTTATAGCCATTTCTGCACCATTTGAATCTCCGGCACCGGTGATGATGATCACCTCAGGTGGAAAGTTGGTATCGCGGAGCTTGGACAGTATTTCAAGCCCGTTGCCGTCCGGCATTTTCACATCCAGAAAGATTACATCGAAACCGAGGGATGTAGCATGCGTCAGGCCCTCCTTTAGCGTATGGCAGTAAACGGTCTTGTGGCCGATGTTTTCCACGAGATCGGCCAGCATTTGACAGATTTCCACATCATCATCAATGATCAATACGTCTGCCATTGGCATCCTCCTTATTCTCAGGGCTGGACAGAATTTGATTGACGATCTCCGCCAATCGCCGCGGCCCAAGTGGCTTTTTGATAAATAGCCGGATACCGTGTGCCGCAGTCATCTCCTCGGTTCCCGGCGAGCTGAAACCGGTACACAGTACGATGGGCATATCCGGTCTGACCTTATGGATTCTTCCGGCCAGATCGAACCCGGTCATGTCGGGCATAGTCTGATCGGTAATCACAAGATTAAATCGGTCCGGGTCGGCCAAAAAGAGATCCAGGGCGTCTTTACTGCTGGTTTGGGCCTCGACACCGTATCCAAGGTACTCCAGTATTTCCTTGCTGTATGCCACCAGGGATTTTTCGTCATCCACAAACAGAATTTCCCCCGTACCCTTGAGCATAGGAAGGACGGGTCTTGCATGAGGGAGTTCCGGTTCCATGTCCAGACGAGGGAACAGAACGTGAAAGGTGGTTCCTTCACCAAGCCGGCTT
>QMMS01000044.1 GCA_003647375.1 Deltaproteobacteria bacterium | reverse complement strand
GCCGGGCGGGAACGCCACATTCCTTTTCCGCCCACCGGGGTGATTTCGGCTGGCCGTCCTCTTCGCCGAGTACATAGGCCGCCCATTGGCCAAAGCCGACAGCATGCTGGGCGATGTAGTCTTTATCGTACAAGTCTTCGGTCAGCCAGACGTGAGCGATGGCCAGGGCCATGGCATTGCCCGCATCAGGCCGCGGGGCGAACCATTTGTCACCGAACAGCCCGGCGGTGTGGTTCATAAACGGGTCGATAAAGACCATTTTAACGCCAAGTTCCTTCAACCAGAAGCGCCTTGGGGTAGACTCAAAAGCGGAATAAATGCCATGTGTCGTCTCCGGATCAGAGGACCAGAAAACCACCATCTCTGTATTTTTCAGGGCATCCTCAAGCAGGTCGTACTGCTCCGGAAGACCAAGCCGCCAGGAGAAGCCCCACTGGTGCATGCCGCCCCAGTGCCAACCTTCCCAACTGTCCGGGTTGTGGTCGGCATAGGTGTAGCCAACCATGTTCATGAAACGAAAATACGTACTGTGACGATAGCCGATGTTACCCCACAAATGATGCGAACTGGCCGTCGACAGCATCGCTCCCGGACCGTACTCCTGTTTTATGCGCTTGATTTCATTGCAGACGATATCGGCAGCCTCATCCCAGGCGATGGGCTCGTAACCAGATTCGCCCCGCTTTTCACAGTTGCGATTTCCGTCGGGATCAAAATCCACCCTTTTTAAAGGGGTCAGAATCCTCTGGGGTGAATAAATCATCGATCGCCACGCCAGGGAGTATGGCGCGAGAGTCGTTTTGCGTGGTGGTGAAAAGGTCCGGCCGCGGGCTTTTATCTTCCAGGAAGGTGCATCCGTGTCGTCGAGTTCTATCGGTGTAATGCGAATGATGCGCCCGTCGCGAACATAGACGCGCACCGGGCCGCCGGTGGTTCCGTTAATGTATGTTTTGATGCTGCCCATCATACCCTCCGGAATCGGGTGTTGTGATATTATGTAATTGGGACACTTCCGCTAAAAATAGCTATCATTTTCGCGCCTTGTTCCACTGTATCAGATGATTCGCCAGGCGGACCCGGGTATCCGTAATTTCCTGCTCACTCCATTTTTGCAGGCCGCGCCCTTTTTTAAAGCCCAGGTAGCCCTGATCTATCTTTCGTTTCAGGATAGGAGCCGGTTCGGGTGACGCGTTCAGGTGTTTTAATATGTATTCATGGATGGCAAGGGTAAGATCCAAGCCGACCAGGTCGGCGTTTTCCAACGGGCCCAGCACCGGCAACCGAATGCCGAACCCCATCTTGACCACCTCGTCCACTTCAGCCGCTTCTGCTATACCCTCGTCCACAATGGATATAGCCTCGCGCCAGAGGGCGTGTTGCAGGCGATTTCCCACGAACCCGGGCACATCCCGCTTTACCCGGACCGGATATTTGCCCACTTCGGCCAGGAGGCTATAGGCAGCCTCTACGGTTTCCGCAGCGGTGTCATCACCGGGTATCACCTCCACCAGGGGGATCAGGTGAGGCGGATTCCAGAAGTGAGTGCCGACAATCCTGGATCGATTGGCAGCCTTGGCCGCGATTTCGGTAATACTCATCACAGAGGTGTTTGTGGATAAAATGGTCTCTGGGTGACAGACTTCATCCAGCTCTTTAAAAATGTCCTGTTTGAGCGTCAGGTTTTCGCTGATGGCCTCCACTACGTAGTCGGCCTGCCCGGCTGCCTTTTCCAGGGATGTAGTTGTATTGATCCTTGACAGCGCCGGCCCAACCTCATCCGCGGAAACCAGCCCGTTTTTGACGAAAAGGTTCAGGTTGGCTCGAATATTTCCTACAGCCTGCTCCAGCATCTGCTCGTCCAGGTCGTTAAGCCAGACCTGGCGGCCGCTGAGGGCGAATATCTGGGCGATGCCATGACCCATAAGGCCTGCGCCGATTATAGCCACAGAAGGGAACATACATTCTTTGTCATTCATACGCCATGCCTCCTCATCCGGCTGCTGCGCCACCGTCTACGGACATGATATGACCGGTCATCATGCTGGAAGCGGGAGATGCCAGATACACCAGTGCTCCGATGAAATCTTCCGGTTCTGCCGCACGACCGATGGGTATCCGGGACATAAAGATCTTATACATTTCCGCATTGTTCAGGATTGGTTCAGTCAATGGCGTCCAGAAGATGCAAGGCGCGATACAATTGACCCGAATCTTATATTTGGCCCATTCACAGGCCAGTTGTTTGGTCAGCAGATGGACGGCGCCTTTTGAAGTTCCATAGGCTGAATAGCCTGCCGGATGACCCAGAAAACCGCGAATGGAACCGACGGTTATGATGCTTCCCGGTTCACTGCGTTTGATCATGTCTTTGCCCGCCTCCTGGCAGCAGAGCAGGGTTCCTTTGACATTAGCATCCATAACCTTTTGCCATTCATCGATGGGCATCTCTTCAGCTGGATAGCGAGCTGCAATGCCGGCACCCGTCACCATTATATCGATTTTACCGCACTGATCGACAACCTGTTTGGCCATGGCTGAAACACTGTCCACATTGGTGACATCACAGGGAATGGCCATGGCCCTGTTTCCCTGGGATTCAACTTCCGAGACGGTTTCTTCCAGGCTGGATAGGGTTCGGGAAGTAACCACAACATCAGCACCGTAAGCCGCCAATCCGATGGCCGCGGCCCTGCCAAATCCCCCCGATCCCCCGGTGATGACTGCTACCTTGCCGCTAAGATCAAACATGGATTTGATTTCGTCGATCCCCATCTTCACACGCATAATATCCTCCCTGTGTCTTGCGGACAGTCAGACCAACACAGCGGGTCTGAACCGACCAAGATTGTTTGTATTGACGAATTTATAATTGCGACAGCCTTTCCGATATCTCGCTTGCTGTTTCCTTTAATAGCTCCAATGATCCAGATTCGATGCTGCTGCTCATTCGAAATGAGGGTACAATGATAACAACCGCCGCTACAACCCGATCCTCATGGTTAAAAATCGGCGCAGCCACAGCGTGAACATCTTCATCGTATTCTTCCTTATCGTATGCAAATCCAGTAGCTCTGATTTCTGCAAATTCCTTCCAGATTGCGTCGGCATCGGTTCTGGTTCGTGTTGTAAATTTGGTTAACGGCCCGGCAAGACCTTTTTGGACTGTTTCTTGAGGACAAAAGGCCATAATGGCTTTGGCACCAGCATTGGCATTGATTGCCATCTGATCTCCAACTCTGGGGGTAACTGTGACCTGCCTTATTCCAGTGGCACTGTAGGACAGAAAGATTCTTCCGCCAGTTAGGACCTCGAGGTGAACTGTTTCGCCTACCTTGTCACGAAGACCGTCCAGGTAAGGTTTGGCCAGAGCCACCAACCGGCCGTTCAGAGACTGCCTTACGGCGCGGCCCAGTTGTGCTGTTGAGGGACCCAAGCGATAGCGCCGGGTAGCATCATCCTGGACAACGAAACCTCTTTTTTTCAGTATGATGAGAGTGCGGTTGACGGTGGCTTTGTTCATCTTCAGCCGATGGCTGATTTCCACAGACCGCAGAGGCCGGTTATCCGGGGTGAAAACGCGGAGAATTTCTAGTGCCTTTTCGATAGAATTCAAAGCGGTGTTCCTTATAAAAAAAGGTTTTTAAATTCTAGGCCAGAGTGAACATATCGATGATACCGTAGATAAAATTGCTTACAAACCTGGTGGAAGTGTATATAGGAGAAAACATGTAGGCTCATAATGCGAGACGGCATCTCATCATATGATTTATTCATAGATCATGCGCTATAGTCCTGTCAAGAATTAAGTTGCGATCTTCAAAAATAGCGCCCCGAGTGAAACCCTAGGCCAGGTTGTTCTCTATTTAAAACCTTGCATGACACTTATCAGCCCCAGCACGATACCGAGCAACACAAGTGGAAAATAGCTCGCCTTGTTGAAGAGTGCCATAGCATGGTCCCTGTCCTGCGCCAGATAGAGTTTAATGCCGGGAATCAACAGCAGATAGAAACATGTTATTGCCGCCGCCAAGGCCGCCACCCATTCCCAGATTGGTGAATACAGCCAGAAAAGAAAGATCATCAAAACAGTTGCACCCGTCAACGTGATCAGTACCAGAGAAGCTGATTTCTGAACTCCCAGCATTATGGGAATGGTTTTAGCATGGAGTCCTTGAGCCAGATCCTTATCTGTCCAGTCTGCTAGAATATTTTGCCCGCCGATCTCCCAGAAAAAAAGACCCAGGAACAATAATACGGCAAAAAAAGGAGCTGGATGCGGATCGACAGCAAAGAGCGCTGCCACGGGGCCCGAATTTTTAACAAATCCGCTGATAACCGACCGCCACGGACTGACACGCCATAAGAGACAATAAATGGTTTCCAGAGCCGTCCCTATTAAAAAAATAACGACACATATGGGGTTCAGGATATAAGCGCCCATCAGGGCAACCAGAGACCAACCCGTCACCCACATGATACCCTGCCGGTAGGTCAGGAGTCCTTGCGCCATGGGATGTCTTATCATCAGGGAGTCAAGATAGGTTTCGGCAGTTAGGGCACTTTCGCCACCTTTTGCCATGTCGGTTCGATAATCGATGATGTCATTCAGTGCATACACGGCGGTATAACCTGCAAAGGCTGTCATCATACCGATGATTACCACATGGACGGGAGGAAAACTGCCGAGATAGAGCAACACAGCGAATGCCGGTGTCGCCATGTCCATCAGACCATGCGGCGTGCGCGAAAGGGCAAGAAAGCGTTTGAGCTGTTCCAGCCGGCCTGACGATTTAGATGTTGATCCTTCATTAATAGGCATAGATTTTATATCCCAAGGTTGCATACATTGGGGGATATTTACCTTAGTTTTGACTATGGAGCAAGTATTTGTGAACCAGAAATGATAAGCCATGACCTGTAAGCCCTTAGCATGTGTTTTACCTAAAACCTAAAACCTAAAACCTAAAACCGATATAACTTATAGCTGATAGTTTTTCTTTGACCTAAATTGAGCGATTGTCGAGGTTGCCGTAGCTACAAGGAAGATGTCGTTTCGCTATAGTGAACTATGCGGGACGGCATCTGACGCCGTAGATGCGGTGAGATCGACAATCCCAGCGGGTTTCAAATTTTGAGAATTGAAATGAATAGAATCCTTTGAAAATATTTCTAAATTCAACATTCTTAAAATTTGAAACGCTCATTTTAGGTTTGACACATATAGGCTATTAGGTCATATTAATCTAATTTCAACCTTCCCCAAAAGCACCCTACCGGGTCGAAACATGGACCCGCAACAAACGGATAATAATGCCAATATTACAAGGAGGTCGTTATGAAAAACGGTACTTGCCCAAAGTGTGGATCCGAATCGGTCTATTGCGGCGATAAGCTTCCTCTGAAAAACGGTCCATTCGGAAGCAATTCCATTCCCATCAGCATCATCTCCATCGCTGCCCTGGACAACTATGTTTGCACCGACTGCGGCTATCTTGAAAGTTATATCGCCGAAAAGGACAAGATCAAAGAGATAACCGAGGGTTGGCGGAACCTACAGGCAATAGAAGCTGCCGAAGAGACCACCGGTGAATAGCAAATCAGGGTCCAAGGGGAAGTAAGCCTATAAGGATTTGCTATTGTACATATTCAGTTATGGAAAATCTGAAATCCGAATATCTAAATACGAAACGGTTCGACAGGCTCACCGCCCTGAGCAAGGTCGAAGGACAAATCCAAATATCGAATGTTCAAATGACCCAAACACTACGTATAGAGTTGAACATCTTTGGTCTATTTTTTGATCATTCGAATTTGTGACATTTGATATTGTTTCGAATTTCGAATTTCGTGCTTTGGATTTAAATTAAAAGGCTGATCATATGAAGTTTGTTAACGGAATGCGACACGTGCGCGGCATTCGAAGATTGGGACATATCTCTCGTATCATGGTGAAACATGGACTCGGTGATTTCACGGACCGGCTGTTCAAGCAAGGATCGAGTGGCATAACAACCCCTGACAACACCGCGTATCCTCTAAAATCGGGATTCCCATCTCCTGTCAGAATCCGAAAGGTACTCGAAGAACTGGGCCCCAGCTTCGTCAAGCTAGGGCAGTTGATGAGCACCCGGGCAGATATTTTCCCACCTGAATACATCCAGGAACTTGTCAAACTCCAGGACAGTGTGCCGCCGGTAGCCTTCGAGGAAATACGGAAAGTGATCGAAGATGAATTCGGACAGAATCTAAATGACATTTTTAAATCTTTCAACCCCGAATCCATGGCAGCAGCCTCCGTGGCGCAGGTCCACATGGCAGAATTGCGTACGGGTGAGAAGGTAGCCGTAAAAATCATCCGGCCCGGGATCGGAAAAAAAATCAGGCAAGACATCGGGCTCATGCTCACGCTGGCCGAAAAACTGGAGCGCAAATTCGACGTTGGACGAAAAATCGGTTTTATCAACCTGGCACGCGAATTTGAACGAACCATTTTCAAAGAACTCGACATGCTGACCGAGGCGGGCCACATGGAACGCTTCTCCGGCTATTTCAAGGACAGCCATGAACTGGTTATTCCCAAAGTTCATTGGGCCTATACATCCAAATCGGTTCTGGTCATGGAACATATTGACGGGATCAAAATAGATCAGGTTAAAGCTATGCAGGAGCTTGGTATCGATCCCAGGGAAATTGCCATGATCGGACTGAGAAACTTCTCCCGCCAACTGATGGAATTTGGACTTTTCCATGCAGATCCCCACCCTGGGAATACCATTGTGATGTATGACGGCCGTGTGGGCCTGGTGGATTTCGGGATCACGGGGTATCTGGACGAAGAGTCCATGATGCAGATTGCCAATATCTTCCTCGGATATGCCGAGCACGATTATGTCATGATAGTTGAAGCCTTTGCGGGCGCCGGCCTCATCGATCCGGAACATATCGACATGGATGTATTTCGTATCGATCTGAAAGACATCAGCGAACCCTTTTATGGGAGATCTTTGAAAACCATCTCCGCCAGAGATGTGTACGATCAGGTAATGCAGGTAGTGTTGAAACACCAGATCCGGTTACCGAGAAATTATCTGCTGCTGCTGAAAACCTTTATCCAGACCGAGGCCCTCGGAAAAATCCTCGACAGCGATGCCAACCTGCTGGAGGTAACCAGGCCCTATGCCAAGGCGCTTCTGGAACGTGGATACGATGCACAGAAAATACTCAACAATTTGGGGCGTGATGCACGATATTTCAGCGGCTACATGCGTCTGGTGCCTAAATTCCTCCATGACATTCTGAAAATGACGGCTCTGGGCAAACACCGGATTGAAATACAACATACCGGTATACAGGGCATGGATGATAAATTTGAAAAAGGCCTCAACCGGCTCGTTTTGGGTATGGTAATATCCGCTTCTTTGATCGCCGCTGCACTGGTGCTCAACGCAGCCCAGGGTCTGATGGAATTCAATATAACCCTGTTTAATCACACCCTCTCCATAACAACCTTGCTCGGTCTCATGGGCTACTGCCTGGCCACAATTCTCGGCCTGTTACTGGTGATATCCATATTTCGCTCCGGAAAACTTTGAATTGCAGGCAATTAGGCTGTAGCCTGTTAGGCTATAGACTATTAGGCATTTAGCAGCTTACAGCCTATAGTCTACAACCTTATAGCCTACTGTTGATGGTTGATATTTACAAACGGGTATTATGCCCTATGTTAAGGATATTATTCCGGCGGATAAATACCCGCGGGTTGTCATTCCCGCGTGCCTGCCCCTTCGCAGGAAGGGGGCGGGAATCCAGAAGAACACTGGATGCCGGATCAAGTCCGGCATGACGGGGTTGGCTATTTGGTCGCAGGGTTAATGTCATCTTAAAAAAATGAAGAACTCCACGGCAAGCTGCGAAGAATGCGCTCGCTTTTGCGGTTCAAATAACTAGTGTCCGTCCAGAAATAGGGATTTTCGCGTTCTGACAAGGCGGGCGTCAGATTTAACCCGGAGGAATAGCGTGCTATTTTGAGGAGTTAAATCATGGCGCCCAACACCGGCAGGGCGTGAAAAGACCATTTATGGATGGACACTAACTAAACGGGAACAACTCTCATGAAGATTCATTACACTGTCTGGGTAGCCATCATCCTCCTGGTAATTTCCGGAACAAGCTTTGCGGAAACCCCACACCAGTTGGGGCCATTTATCCTGGGCCATGATATCGCCGAGTTTGCCGATTTTGTCCAAATGGATACGTCCCTTCCCATTCGACACATGGAGAGTATCCGGGAAGTTGAAACAAGGCCCATAAAAGGGTTTAAAAGCGGCCTCATCGCATACGGCACCTGTGCCGCTCAAAACCGTGTCGTTCGGATAAAGCTCAAATACAGTGACGGCAGCAAGTCATTCTATAAAAAGTTGAAAAAACGCATCGATTACCGCTTCGGCAAAAGTGACGAATACAGGGGCGACCCCTTTCACATCGTCATCGGGTGGAAATGGTCATTCATGGATAAGGATAACAATAAAATCAGCCTGATCCTGCAGCACAATGCCAGGGATGAAGAAGAAAAAATAGGCAATGCCATCAAGCTCACCATGACCAGTCTACTCGAATCGGACTGGGAATGTTACAAGAAAAAGGTGCCGGCGGAACAGGCTGGCGGCAGTGCCTCCGAAACGCAGGAGCTTGAGCTCGAACAGACCGGGTGGGATCTCTTTATGCCCAGGTAATCCGGCAAATTAAACAGAATAAATAACCGGAATGCTGAAAAAAATCGCCTGGAATGGCATTCACTTATCGGTTCCATCCACATGGGAACTCGGCCGGATTGACACCCGGCATCTACTTTTCGACAATCATGCCGGCCCCGCCATGGAAATCAAATGGGGGCCCGTGAAGGGTCATTTCTCCCACCGCTCACATCTAAAAAAACTCATCGCTCAGCAAAAACACCATCCGGACAAAAACCTTGAAGAATGGCATCTGCCCCCCACCTGGGAAAGCGCCCTTTCAAATTTTATCGCCAAGGGATTTTCCTGGCAGTCGGGGGACGAAAATGGGCGGGGCGCCATTCTGTTCTGTCCTTCCTGTAAGACCGCCGTCATGTTCCAGGTTTTCAATATAGCCGACCACATGACCGGTGAGGCAATCCTTAAAACGTTGAAAAGTCTGCAAGACCACCGAAACGATGACCAAACTGCATGGATTGTGTTCGATATACACGCCCTGTTGCCCAGGACCTTCCAACTGAACGATTATCAATTTAAGCCCGGCAACTACAAGCTTGCATTTACCGATGGATTTCAAACGGTAAAGCTGTTTCGCTGGGCGCCGGCATCTGCATTTCTGTCGCAAACCGATCTGTCACAATTTGCGGCAAACGCCCTGGAATTTAACCGGGAAAACCTGGTAACGACATCATTTCTTGAACACCCTGCTGTAGAATGGCGATCAAACATAATTTCCGGGAGGGACAATTGGCTATACCGGTTCAAGCCAAAACCGGCCTTTCATTGGGTACGCGTTTGGCATGTGGCCGAAAAAAATCGGATTCTGGGAATTCGCATAGACAGCAAAAAGCCTATTGACGCGAATATGATGATGAGTATCTGTGCGAATTATCGCCTAAATCCTGTTTGAGATAGATTCATGAAATTTCTGAATAAATATTCATCCACTTCACAATTGACAAAACGTCAGGCACTCACCCTGATACCTGTCAAGAATATTGAAAGCTCTGAAGAAATCCTGAACTCCGGGGTTGTCGTCATCCGCTATCCCGTCACCATGCGGCCCTGGATAGCGAAATGGATCCAGCGGTTCAAGGAACCCTCTCCACAGATTGGGTCAAGGAAACTGCAGTTAGACAGCCTGGGAACCGAAGTCTGGAAAATGATCGATGGGAAACGATCGGTTCGAGATATCGTGGACACTTTTGCCGAAACCCATCAACTGGAAGGCCGGGAAGCAGAGGTGGCCGTCACACAGTTTCTCAGGAATCTGGGCAAACGAGGGTTGATTGGCTTACAGGGATAAATTTATAAACAAATTAGGTGATTAGGCTGTAGGCGTCTAACAGTCTATAGCCTAACAACCTACAGTCTAACAGTCTAAAAGCCTAAACAGCATTTGCAGTTAAAATGCGTTAAGCGCCTCATCCATACTTCCCACAATCGGCAGAAACGTATCGAAGCCGGCGATTTCAAAGACTTCCTTCACATAATCCTGCATGGAGCAAAGCATGATCTGGCCTTTCTCCCGGTGGAGTGCCTTGGTCGCCTTTAAGATGACGCGTAGTCCCGCACTGGAAATATAATCGATATCTTTGAAATCGATTACCATATGTATCGATCCGTCCGATATCGCACAAAAGATCTTTTCTTCGAAGCCCTGGGACGTATTGGAATCGAGTCGACCGTTAAGCTTGAAAACACTGACAGCATCCTGCTTTTCTTCAATTATTTCCATCGGCATACCTCCAAAACCACTTTATAGGTTCTATCCCTCAGTCTTCTTTTCGTATTTTTCGTCTGAGAACAAGAATATTTTTATCCGCAACCCTTTGATACTGAATATCGTCCATCAGTTTTTTAATGAGATGAATTCCCAACCCACCGATCTTGCAATCCTCGATACCACACTGAATATCAGGCGTTTCGGACTCCAAGGGGTTAAATGGAACACCATCGTCCTCTATTCTCATCTGCAATTGATCTCCCTCAACAGTGATGCTTACTTTGATGATATGTTCCTGACAATCCTGGAAGCCATACGAAATAATGTTGGTGAACAGTTCATCGAGGGCAAGATTCATTTCAAACATGGACTTGTCCGAAATGCCGATAGATTGACCTATCTCTTCACAATTATGGCATAATCTCTCCAACTCGGACTGATCGTTTTTCAGCTCAAAGGAATAAAATTTCTTGGCCATCTTCCTTCACCTTCCCAAAATAACATCTTTGGAACAGAAGTAACATATCATCCGTCTCATATCAACAGCGAGGGTCTGATCTCCCGGGACCAATATTTTTCTGTTGGCAGCATTTCAGCCAAGAGGCCTATCGCCCAATGAGAATAACGAAAGCTTTGTTCAAAACGAACCGCAGAATTTCGAACAAGAAATATCGAATTTCGACATTTTCTTTCAATATGGTAAGAGAGCGAAAATTAATGAGATTGATCTGCCACCGGTGATCGATGCCCTGCCTATAGCAAGCTGACACCTAAATGCTGCAGGCATTCATCCCGTTGATCTGTGCGCCTTGACAGAAATCCTTTTTCCCATCCGTCGATACCACCCACCAGCGCTTTGAAAAAACTGGGCATGAGATCATGAAACTGGGACAACGTACGCGAAAATTTTTCCCTGGCAAGAATAAGACAGTTCATTTCCGATACCGCCTTCAGAGAAAACAAGCGCTGCATCGAGCCCATCAGGGACAATCCTCCCAAGAATTCTTCTTCACCACATTGACGAATTTCCCCGATGAGACCCTCCTCTTCTCTTTCCAGCACAGCAAGGCCGCTGATAATATAAAAAGCCTGGCCGTCGTCCTCTCCCTGACGAAACAGGTACTCTCCTTCTTTGAATCTTTCTCTACTGCAAAGATAGGCAAACACCTTCAAAGTCTCCAGGGGGATAGCCGAGAAGAGATACGTTTGTCTCAATAGTTCGAGGTTCTGATCCAACTCGCATGCTGTAGTCAGTTTATTTGTTTCCAACGAGCTCATATAGCGTTCCTTTCCGTTCCATGAGGTTGTCGTATGTATCCATTTCAAGGATTTTTCCCGCCTTCATCACCGCAACCTTATCAAAGTTTTGAATCGTATCCAGGCGATGCACCACGGAAATCAAGGTGCTCTTTTTCTTCCAGCGTGTCTCCAAAAGGTTGAGAATTCGTGCCTGAGACCTATTGTCCAGGGCCGAGGTTGCCTCGTCCATGATCAATATCCGGGGGTTTTTTAGAAAAGCCCTTGCAATGGCCAGTTTCTGCCTTTGCCCACCCGAAAGATTGTCCCCCTTACTGCCCACATCATAATGCATGCCTATTTCGATTATCCGCTCCAGAAGATCCTCTTCAACAAGAAGCTGAATAATGCTCTGATCGATGCGTTCCTGTGCAGCTGTATGGGTCGTGGTGGTTTTGCCAAAAAAGATATTGCTCAGAATTGTTTGGGAAAAAATGTATTCGGACATATGGTAAAAGGTATAAACGCCAGGATCATCTTCCATGATTTTTTTGCGAAATAGCGACCGGCCTTCCAGGATAAGGCTTTCCAGCATCTGTGGCATGGATACCATTTTATGGACACCTGGTATAAAACGCAGCACAATATCCAGGAATTTTTGACGATCCATATCGGAAAAATCATGCAGCCGTTTCTTTTTAATCGTGTCGACCAAAAAAATGAGATCATCCAGCTCTGACGGTTGAATAGGGCTTTGATTGAAAAAAATGGCATCCTGCGGCAGATTTCTCAAAATATCCACCGACTGTTTCACCAGTTCGACAGCAAGACTCAGCAACGGACGGGTTAAATCCGCCTCATCCAGAAATTTAAGAAAATAGGGATTACGACAGAGATTTGAATCGGAAAAAGATGCCTGGTTGGGCGTGCCGAAGGTCAAATTTTCAGCGATACTGGAATAATGGAGATATCGCTCCTGGTCGAAAAACTCCACATAATCGGCCAACTCTTCACCAAATGTCTGTTGGAAGGCCATTCTTACACGAACGAGAGTGTCCACCAGGTCCTTATCGTGATCATGCACCAGAACCGTATTTAGACCAAACCGCAATACATCCACAAATAGACCGGTTTGATGAAGTATCGCGATGATATCATCCAGTGTCGGTAAGCTGTCGCCGGCATCTTTCCCACTTTTACCCAGTCTGGCCTCGCATGAATACAGAATATTCTCCTCGATATTTCCATCGAATATAAAAGGGTTTTGAGCAACCAGACCGACATTATTCACGATATCTCGTTTGGTAAGTTCGGCAATATCCTGATCCCCAATCTGGATCTTCCCGCTGGTATGCTTGTAGAGCTGACCCAGGCATGCTGCCAGGGTACTTTTACCGCTGCCGGAAAACCCCACCAATGCCATGTGTTCACCTTGTTCCAGTGAGAGATTGATGTTGTCGATCAGGCTGATACCGCTCTCGGTTACAAAAGATAGGTTCTTAGCCTCAATTCTTCCACTCAGTTCCAGTGGTTCCCGATCATCGGCTTCGA
This sequence comes from Deltaproteobacteria bacterium, assembly GCA_003647375.1. The sequence goes on along the minus strand of QMMS01000044.1, from coordinate 7,437 downwards.
GAACAAAGTCAGGCTCCACATCAAAAGTTTCCATCGTCCTTGTATAAATAACAGAACCGTCCTTGTATACCTGAAAAAACTCTATCAGTTCTTTCCATGGATCAAACAACTTTTCCTGGGCGGAAACAAACGCCATCAGTGCACCTAGCTCCAACTGCCCTTTAATGGCCAGCCAACCACCCAGTATAAATACCAGAAAAGGTCCCAGGCTGGAAAAAAAGCCGTTTAAAGATTTGATGCCGAACCGATACAAACTCCAGACGATTCTTATTTTCAACAGGTTATCAACGATTCTATCATATTTACTATTTTCAATTGCATGGGCGCCATTGCCCTGAATTTCATGGATACCGGACACCGACTCGGCAATCCGGGACGAAAAGTTCCTGGATGCATCCACCCGCTTCTTGTTGGCTCGGTTTACGCGCTTTTGCAGCATCGGTACGAGGAAAATGACAATGGGGTAGATACTGAGCGATACCAACGCCAACAACCAGTTCAACCATAATAGATATCCGGCAAAGGCCAGCAAGGTCATTAGATTGGTCACGGGTGCTGCGATGGACAATCCCACAAAGTTCCCCGGTAATGTCAACTCGGTCGTAAGGGCATTCACCACCAGGCCCGGCTGAGTCTTTCTGAAGAAACCCAATGGCAGCGTCAATATATGATAGTAGAGATCCTTTCTCATGCGAGCGGTGGTACGCTCGGAAATCAAGGTCTGAATCACATTGGTCAGATACTTCAGGCCGCTGGCAAAAACGACAGCCACTAAATAGATACCACAATAGATAAACAACTTTTCAATATTGCCTAGATTGATGGCTTCGTTCACGATACTTCTCTGTAATTCGAGCGGTAACACCCTGGCAAACACCATGATGGTGATAATCAACAGCAGCATCAGCTGCAACTTGACGTTGCCGGGAAATATCCATGAAAACAGTGATTTTTTGACGACAGGAATGTCAGCCTTCGGCATAACACGCTCCTTCATATGGATTCTTTAACTGGTTATTTCACATAGGTTAAAGTAACGATGTACTACTATGGTGTCAAGCTATGGCAGTTTTGGCAATTTGCCTTTTGAGTCATCTGAAGAGGCTAAATCTTGTGACAGTTCATCCGGCAGTTTTGCCCCGGTGTCTACGGCTTCCTGGGCGGCATACCGGATTTTGGCCTCTGCCTTGGCAGCCTTTCTGACCGCTTTCTCGACTGCGGCCTCCGCATCAAACACCTCGCTGCGCATTTTGTGAACCTTGGAAGGCTCTGTTTCAGATTTTTCTACCTCTGAAAGCTGGGCCAGGTTTTCATCCAAAGACCGTGAGGCCTTTTCAACCTCCTTTTCTGCTTTCTGGGCCTTTTTTTCTGTGTCTGCCAACTGGTCCAAAGCAGACGCCATTTCACCTGCTTTCCCTTCTTCCGGTTCGGCCTCGAGGTCGATGTCCTCAGCTGCCAGGACCATGGCCACGGAAGGAAGGCGGTTGATAATATTCTCAACAGGTTCACCAAACGGACCCAGAGAACGATCTCCCTTGATTTGAAGTGGCATCAGGACCAGCGATGCATCACCTGATTGCTGTTCAACCGTTCCAGCATCGACCATTTCGAGTTCCACCGGTTCAGCATCAATACGGACATCATCCAAAAATGTCTTCAAATTCTCAACAGGTCCTACCGCATCAGTTTTCTTTTCAGCGCTCAAGACCCGAATCCTGGCATCGTCCCAATCTTTTGACCGGGCAATCAGATGCGCCAGCAGCAACATCAGACGGCCGGTTGCATCATCCCACCACCATACATCGATTCGACGCTCAGTTTCCGGGACCAACAGCATTTCTTCCCATCGACCCTCTTTCACATCCAGTACAATAATATTGCGTCCCTGTTTAAAAACCCGTTTTAATCGTTTGTCATATAGAGTCTTCCGGATATGCGGCTTTTGGCTGGTTTCCTTGGACAGCCATCCAAACAGGATGGTATTGGTGTGTAAAGGTCCAATGCCTGCGGTCTGAACCAGCATGTCGACCCCCTGCTCAAAGTTCGATGCCGACACCACCAGTGGGAACGCACCCATTTCATAAGCAGCGATTTCCTTTTCCAGCTTCTTTTCAGTCTCTTTCTGCAGCTTGATTGCCTTTGCTCCACGTTCTTCAATAACCTGAACAACCGTAATCAGACCGGTATTTCCCGTAATCCAGGCGGCCAAGGTCAGTAAAGGGGCTCTTTTTTCAGATCTATCGGAAAACAGGAGCAGCTGGGGCCGCCAATCTCTGGGGTGCTCGGGTTCTGCGGCTGCTGCCAGGAGGTGATCCCGCACCTGTTGCAGGTGATAGGATCGTTTCCCATCCGCCCATCGGGCCGGACCGGCCGTGCGATGCAGGTACTGGTAGATGGAAAAAAGTACGGCAACAGAAATTAATCCCGCTGAGATATCGATGGCCAGCATCACACCCAGGCACGACAATCCGCCTAAAAGGCTCAGACGACCATCATACCATTTGAACCGTGGCCGAAAAAAAGGACTGGCCGCACGGGTTTCGTAATAGGTTGCATAGTTGAGAAGTCCATAGGATATCAGAAAAAACATGGAAACAATCGGTGCAATGACGTTAAGATTACCAAGCCCAATGGTGGCGATGGCGATACCGCTTGCCAGCAGCACGCCTCTTCTGGGATTGTTGGTGGCACCTTCTCCTTTTGCAAAGGGAAGAAGGAAAGGAAAAATACGATCTGAAGCCAGAGATTGCAAAATCCTGGGAGCTCCTAAAAAGGATGCCATGGCAGAAGAAAGGGTTGCCGCAATCACACCGGCTGTAACCAGGAAGCCGAATGTGGCCACGACTTTCATGGCCGTGTAGTCGCTTCTGAGAACCGATTGTGGTAGCGATGCCGAAAAGATAACAGCCGCTAGAAAATAGACCACAATGGAAATGCCCACCGCCAGGAACGTGCCCAACGGAAGGCTCTTTCCCGCATCTTTCAGATCGCCGGACATGCTGATGCCTTGGGTAAATCCTGTCACTGCCGGGAAGAAAATAGCAAAAAGAATCCAGAAACCTGGCCCATCCAAGGGTCCTCGCCAGTTCTGCGCCAGATTTGTGGCGTCCCAGTGCATGATGCCACCCCAAAAAAAAGATATAAGAGCGGCAGTCAGGATGCCCATGACCACATACTGAAAGCGTGTGGCCCAGTCAGCACCCAGCCATGCGAATATAAAAAGAAAAATAACCGCACCACCCGCCACAAGCTGCGGCCCATAAGGCCCAAAATTCGATAACGGAAGCATCTGGGCCAAAACTTCCCCGAAGCCGATACAGTAAAAGCCGATGGAAACCGACTGGGCCAAGAAAAGAACGATTCCCAGGGCACCGCCAAATTCCGGACCAAGGGTTCTTGAAATCAGGTAATAGTCCCCGCCACCTTTTACTTTGATATTGGTGGCAATAGCGGAAAGAGAAATGCTGGTCAAAATAGATATGCTGTTGGCCAGAACCAGGATAACCAGCGCTCTTCCTAAGCCGGCATTCCCCACCACATAGCCGAGCCGTAAAAAGAGGATAATACCCAAAATCGTGAGGACGCTGGGTGTAAAGACACCGGAGAAGGTACCCAATGTCCCCTGCCGATCCTGCACTGTTTCTGTTTGAGTGTTATTTTTCGCCATCTATTTGAAATAGTTTATTTCTCGTGTTAAATCAAGCCATAGTCGTTTTTGAGCAACCGGGTGTGACTGAACAAATCGTTTGACGAGTGCATTCATATACAGGTACTAACCATTTTATCCAATTTTAGCAGAAGACCCCGGGCGTGAGCCCGGGGATGAATGCCAAGGCTAAAATAGGTAGAATCATTCAGACAGTGCCACGGGCGTAAGCCCGTGGGTATCTACTAATCGGGTTTCCGGTTTTTAGTCTCAGTCAGCTATAAGCTGTAACCGTATCACTCGAACCCTGGACCCCTCGAATCCTTGAACCCTTTTTCCAACCAAACTGGAGAAAGTAGCATTATCTATACTTTTTTTTACAGCCAACAAAATTTGAACGGATAAGTATGATCCAACCAGACGGATACAGCATCGAGGAAAACATTCTACGCAGATCCTATACCATTCGATCCTACGAGGTAAATGCCGGTGGTCGATTATCAATCCCGTCCATTTTCAACCTGCTGCAGGATGCTGCCAGCAGCCATGCGCTGAAACTGGGTGTTTCCGTACCTCAGTTACTTGCCGGCAACTATACCTGGGTGCTTTCGAGAGTTTTTCTCAAAATGAATCAACATCCTGGATGGGGAGATACACTCCAGGTTCAAACATGGCCCTCCGGGATTCAGCGGGTATTTGCCCTAAGAGACTTTGACATTCGCCAGAATGACCGCACCATTGGATCCTGTATCAGTGCCTGGATCATTATCGATGCGGCGAACCGTCGCCCGATCCGGCCCACATCTTTTGCCCGGCAGCTTAATCCCGTGGACAGAAAACATGTACTGGATCATCCGCTCGGAAAGCTGCCCGTATTGAAAACGCCCCAAATTGAAAGACGATTCAGCGTCAGATATCGAGATCTCGACATCAATCAGCATGTAAACAATGTCAGTTATATTGAATGGCTGCTGGAATGCATTCCCGGTATGGTTGAGAACAACCGATCCCTGTCGGAACTGGAAATCAATTTCCTGGGGGAGGCGCTCCATGGAGATATCGTTCTGGCCAGGTGTTGCAATCAGGATGAGAAAGGAATGCAGATTGCCCACGACATCCTGCGTGAAGCAGATGGCCGGGAACTGATCCGGGCCAGAACATCCTGGCAAACACTACCAGGTAGATAGGCTATTAGGCTGTAGGCTGTTAGGCTGTAGGCGCCTAATAGTCTAACAGTCTACAGCCTAAACAACCTATAAAGCATAAGCACAACTTCCTTATAAAATGCGATCGTGCAAGACATTAAGGTAGGGAATTTAAGGAAAAAACATTGAACCCAAAATACAGCCACATCATCCAATCCGTTCAGGTAAACATCCCCTTTACCATGCTGGTGGACGATTACCTGGATAGATTTCTCGAATACCAATTGAACCCGGAAATCGGTCTGGATGCCACGGCATTGGATCGGTTTTCGCGTGCTGATTTTCAGCATGTTGCAAAAATCCTTCAGCGGCAACATCCAACCATCACATTCCATGCGCCATTTATGGATCTATCCCCGGGTTCCAGCGATCCTGAAGTGAGAAAACTCACTCGTCATCGCCTGCAGCAGGCGCTGGATCTGGTTTCATTGTTCAATCCCCTGACCGTGGTCTGTCACCCGGGGTATGATGCAAAACGATATGGATTTGACCAGGAAGAATGGATACAACGCTCTTTGGAGACATGGTCCTGGCTTGCTGATGAGCTGCAGGCGCTCGGTTCGCAGCTCATGCTGGAAAATGTCTTCGAACACCATCCCCGGGAGATCAGGATGCTGCTGGAAAACCTGGACAGGCAAAAAGTGGGCTTCTGCCTGGATACCGGCCATGCCACAGCCTTCAGCAAAACATCCCTGAAGGTCTGGATTGCAGAAATGGCCCCCTTCCTCCGTCAGATCCACTGGCACGACAACAATGGCCTCACGGATGATCACATGGGTATAGGTAAAGGAAGCATTGATTTTCAACCCCTTCTTGCATATCTGAATGCCAACAGGAATGCGCCACCCATTATCACACTGGAACCCCATACCGAGGAGAATCTGTGGGACAGCCTGGAATATCTGGAAAAGGTCTGGCCATATCAATAAAACAGCACAACGATTTTATGAACATATTAGCCTTTTTAATATGCTACACAAATTCAGTTATGTGGCTTTCATGCGCCACAAACCGATTTAAGTTGCATGATGATTCAAATATGCTACACAATTTGAATTGCTGTCATAATGTAACATGACAATATCACCGACATATGAGCACGGGTTTGTCGAAGTTTAGTGAAAATTTCGACAAAGCAACCATTGTTTGTCGAAATTGAATCATATTCCCCATATGACCCATTGGGAAAAAGACGCCGATGCAGCCCTGCGTTTTGCCGGAGCAGTTGAAAACGACCATGGAGGCAGGCTGTAAGAATCAAGCGTTTATAAAATGATCAAGAAGGTATTTTTTTCAATGAAACTTGATAAACTCATCCTGCTTGTTAAACAGGGTGAAAGTGAAAACCTCGAATATTATAAGCTGGTGTGAAGACAATGGCAACCCGATTCCTGAATGGGAGGAACGGGCGGGATCAGTTGTGGTTACATTTTTCCCAATATCAGAAGTTGATACCCCGCAAGTCACCATGGAAGTCACCATAGAAGTCGTAAAGCTTCTTCCATTCTGTTCGCAACCGGTTAACAGACGAATATTGCAGGAAAAACTTGGATTCCGTAATGCAGATCATTTCAGGAAAGCTTATATTTTACCGGCCATTAAAGGTGGCTGGATTGAGATGACAATCCCTGATAAACCTAAAAGCCGTTTGCAAAAATATATACTTACCAGCAAAGGCAGAAAGTGGTTGGGAAAAAATAGGGAGAAAGAATCATGATAAGGCGTTTTTCATCACGCCTCCAAAAACTTGATACATCCTTTATAAACGATCGATTGAAAGGCGCTGTTTCCTACGATCGTATTGCCGGATACTTTCGTTCTTCCATGCTGGAGGTTTCCGTATGGCAGCGTTAAACGTTTATCGAGATATAGCTATCACGTAAAATCATCCGCGGCATGATCGAGCATAATGGCAAAGAGCCCGCCTTTGAACTAAGAGGCGAATCTTTAAGAGTTACTTTATATGCTTAATAAATGATGTCCGCCAAAACTTATCGGACTGCCCCGGCAGGGTTAAAACCCTGCACTACAGGAGTGTATGAAGAAATTATTAAACTGAAAACCTCTAACAAATAGGGTGTTGTTAATGTAGCCCAGGGCTTCAGCCCTGTTAATAGTGCCTCGTAACGATGTTTAAAAGGAAAATACCGTTGGCAAAAACAAAGAAGCAGAAAGCAGACGAAAGGCGAGCCAGGAAAAAAAAGCAGGGCAAATCCAAGCGCCAAGGCATACCCAAGATTTTGCGTCAGGACCCGGCTCTTCGAGAGGCCCTGAACCATCGGCATCCCCTGGTGGCGTGCCTGATCAATGAAGACTGGCAGGAATTTGGCGTGGCCATTGTCATAGTCATGAGATCGGCGCCAATCGGGTGTGTGTATTCCGGTTTTCTGGTGGACGTGCTGGGAGTTGGTCTAAAAGATGTCATGGGGGACTATGGGGTAAACGAAGACGAGATAAAGGAGCACAAATTTTTAGAGGGTATGCAGGGAGGTGATATGGTTGCCTGCGATTATGGGTTGGCATCCAATCTGGTTTACGGTGGGTTGGTGTGGGCCAGAAAGTGGAAGTTCAAACTGCCCAAAGATT
>QMMS01000043.1 GCA_003647375.1 Deltaproteobacteria bacterium | reverse complement strand
TTACCTGTTTAAAACAGATTACTACTCGTCGAGCCAGTGTTATGTCCCGTAAATAACCCCATAGTTGCATAAACATGTCACTCTCGCGAAAGCGGGAGTCCAGAAAACCGACACCTGGAATACAACACTATATCCGCCCGATAAAATCGAACTCCAGCTTGGCCTGGAATTTCTCGATGCGGTTGAAAATTTCTTTGAGCATTTTCTGTTCGATCCGGGTGAGCTTCTTGGGATTGATATAATTGTGCGGCGAGTCTTTATCATCGACAATGGCTGTTACCTGACGGACAAAGCGCAGCTGCAGAAGAAAACTGTAGGCCTTTTCAAGTTCTTCATATTCCGCCAGCTGGAGGATTCCCTTCAGGTGCAGCTGCTGCAGTCTTTCCAGGGTATTGGTTTCATCGATATGGTTTTTTAGTGCATAAACTCTGGCAAAATCGACAATCGGCGTCATCGCACTCTTGATGTCGAACATGTCCCGATGTTTTCCTTTTGACTCCACAACGAAATTTCTGAAAAAGCCGATGGGCGGCTTGAAATACATGGCATTCTCAGTGAGATGACGCATAAAGCCGGGCCAGCCGTCCAGCGCCTTGAATAGAAATGTCCGCAGCGAATCAACCAACGCCCCGTCGCCATATCCGGTGCGAAAATCGAAAAAGATGCTCGCCTGCAGCAGATCCTCGCCTTCGGCACCATGGATCCATTTAGAAAAATTTTTCTTCCACACTGCCAGAGGCTGGCACCACTTGGGGTTTTTAGCCATGACATCTCCATTACAGAACGCGTATCCAGCGTCGTCCAGAAGTGTACAGACGGTTTCCCCAAGCTTGAGAAAGTATTCCTGTACAGCTGCCTGTGACGCCTCGGGAACATCTTCGAAGATGATGGCGTTGTCCTGATCGGTTTTGAGCGTCTGTTCGTTGCGGCCTTCGCTGCCCAGAATCATGAATGCAAACCGGGCAGGAGGAGGTGGATGGTGAATCAGCGCAAATCCTATGATTTTATTTAAGATAGTGTCTGAAATGGTTGTGATGAAACGGGTCAAATTTTTGGCATTTGCGCCACTGCTGATCAATGTCATGATCTGCTTAGGAAGTTTGTTGTGACGATCGACAATCTCTTCCATGCTGTTCGCTGTTGCAATTTCCCGGACCAGGAAAACCGGGGACTGGCCCTGGGCAGTCAGAATATCTCTATTTGATAGAATCCCCACGATCTTTTCGTTTTTGTCTGTGATGGCAAAATGCCGGATGCCTGACTTCATCATCCGCATTAACACTTCAAAAATAAGTGCCTGGCTGGATATGGTTTCAATTGGGGAAGACATTATTTCGGCAACAGGGCGCGCCGTATCATACCCCACGGCAATAACCTTCTTGGTTAAATCCTTTTCCGTGATAACACCCGTACATTCGCCGTCTGTATCCTTGAGGAACAGAGAACTGATATTTTCCCGGCTCATCTTGTTCGCCGCCTCACGAATGCTTAGGCTCACATCCCCGAAAATCGGCATTTGTGTAGAAATGCTTGATATGGGCTGATTGAAAAAAACCAGTCCCTCTTCCTGGGGCTGTAAAGTTTTGGCAATAATGGCGGCATAAGATCGTTCGAGCATTCGCCTGCCGAAAGTGTCAGTAAAATACTCGGTGAAGGTCTCGTTCGCCTCACACAACTTGAGGAATGCTTTCTTTGGAATCAGGTAAAAAACAGCATCTTCCGTGACCCTCAAAGTCCGGACGGAAAGCCCGTCATTCAGGAGCATGGAAATACCGCCATAGATATCTCCCTCACCCAACATGCCCAGCATGGTCTTTTTACCGCGATCTTCAAAATATCGCTCTGCAGAACCGCGCTGCACGATATACAGATACCCGACTCTTGATTTGCCCTGGACAAACAGGACGCGGTTCCTGGGATGCTGGACTACGGTCAGATTATCGATGGTTTCCGTGATCGATTCTTCCGGAAGAAAGGAAAAAGGTTCGATGCCGGATAGAAAATGACGAGCCTGTCCGGTCTCAATCAAGGCCTTTATAGAATCATCAAAAACATGCTTGCTGAAATTTTCCAGGAAAAATTCATAAAACTTCGGATAGCGTGTACAAAGATCCTGAAAGATCTCCTTGGGTATCTCGTATCCAGAGCAGTCTTCTTCCACAATGACCGTTCGCAGTGAGACCCCACCGTTCATGAGAATAGTAATACCCCCAAAAACCTCTCCGCTTTTGATAAATCCGCAAGGTACGCTCTCCCCATCCCTCAGGTCGAAAAGAATGAGGGATCCTTTTTTAATGGCATAGACGTTGTCGATGACGGTCTCGTCTTTAACAGCCAGTTGCGTTCCCTTTTCGTAACGGTTGAAAAAAACCTCATGGGATATTTTCTGTATCTCTTCATCCGGAAGAAACGAAAAATGAGGCATGCCGGAAAGGTATTTTGCGGCTTTGTCCATCATCTGATCACCTATACCTTGATTGGGATTAGGGAGTGAAATTGCTGAGCGCTTTTCTTGCCTTGATGAGTTCTTCGTTGGTCAATCGGAGACGTGCGGTGATATACTCGGCAAAAATCCTGTAGAGCAGAAGAAGAAAATCTACGCGCTCATCCGGGTCATCGGAAGATGACAGCCGTTTTTTTGCGGAGGTATCCACAGCAAGGCAGACGGTCTGGCCCTCGGCATACACTGATGCAGAGCGTCTTTCATCATCGACAACGCGCATTTCACCAAAAATTTCACCCTGCTTGCCAATGTGGCCGATGATGACGCCTTCCTTGACAACCCGGATTTTTCCGGACAGCATGAAATAGAGCCATGGATCAAAATCTCCCTCTTTAATAATCTGCTCCCCGTCTTCATACTGGCGGATCTTGCTCAGACGCAGCAGTTTTCCAAGGCTTTTCGTCTCAAAGTTGCTCAGAGCCGAAATTGTCATCAGTTTTTGGATATTTTCAATATTTTCTTTCAAATATTTGGACTCTATCATTCCGATCCTCCTTAAACCTTACATCCGCTTTCCGGCACACCTTTTTTTAATGCGTCGATTGTAACAATGCATGGATTATCTTACAGATACCGAAAACCCCATGTCCATCACTCGGGGAGTTTAAATCGTCCTGGAGCGGGGGCTAATCAGCAATTTCAGCGCACAAACTCATGCATAAGGCAGCCTAAAGAAAGAACAGAATTTTATCAAGAAAAATAAATTCGTTTTATGATTCGGAATTATAACCAATTTATATGCGGTTATCTATAAAGCCCAAGCGATACCACGTACAGAGGTCTGGGGGGTTCGTTTTAAAGTCGGGCAACTGTTTGAGATCGTTAGGCGCCGTTAGGCCCGCAGCATAAGGTAGATGGTTACAAAGATATAATCAGGGTTCGAGACAGTCCTTGCTCAGGCTGTCCTCGAAGGTGACAGGATAACACCCATCAAAACAGGCTTTGCAGAAATGATTTTCCGGGTTTTTGATGTTGGTTGCGCTCAAAAGACCCTCGAGGCTCAGGTAGTATAGGGAGTCCAGCCCCAGATGTTCTCTCAACTCTTCTACCGTTTTGTTTGCAGCAATCAGTTCTCCCCGGGTTGAAAAATCGATGCCGTAGTGGCAGGGGAATCTGTGAGGGGGGCCACTCACGCGCATATGGACACGGTTGACACCCAGTTCCCGCAGCGCCTTTACACGCGTTTTTACCGTGGTACCCCTGATAATGGAATCTTCAATGATAATAATATCTTTCCCTTTCAGCAGGGATTTGATGGGGTTCAGCTTTACCCGCACACCGAAATCACGCATACTCTGGGTGGGTTGGATAAAGGTCCTTCCTACATAATGGTTTCGAATCATGCCCATTTCAAACGGTATACCCGATGCCTCTGAATACCCCAGAGCCGCATATGTACCGGAATCCGGAAATGGCATGACAAAGTCGGCATCCACACCCGATTCACGGGCCAAGCGCCTCCCGTGTGCCTTTCTGAGCTGGTAAACATTCATTCCATAAAAAGAACTGTCCGGTCTTGCGAAGTAAATGAATTCGAAAATGCAGAAAGCTCGCCTGTCAGGCACCGGCACGTGGATGCTCTTGATACCGCCGTCGCTGATAATGACGATTTCTCCCGGATCCAGTTCCCGAATAAATTCGGCCTGGACCAGGTCGAGGGCACAGGTCTCGGATGCCAGCACATAATTGCCATTCAGGCGACCCAGGCAAAGGGGTCTGAATCCGTATGGATCCTTGATGCCCACAACTTCTCCCTTGCCGGTAAGCATAATAAAGGAAAAAGCGCCTTTCAGTTTTTGGACAGCCGCTGCCAGTGCCTGTTCAAATCCGAGTTCAAGATTTTTTACAAAGAGGTGCAGGAAAATTTCACTGTCCATGGTCGTCTGGAATATAGACCCGACCTCCTCCAGTTCACGCTTCAATTCATAGGCATTGACGATATTGCCGTTGTGTGCCACGGCATATGATTTTTTCCTGTGCTGAACAACGAATGGCTGGGCATTCATTAGAATGGAGCTGCCGGTTGTTGAGTAACGAACGTGCCCGATGGCATGCCGGCCGCAAAGATCCTCCATGTGGTCGGCGTCGAACACCTCCGGCACCAGTCCCATTCCTTTGTGGGCATAAATTGCCTGATCTCTGGCAATGGCAATGCCTGAGCTTTCCTGGCCACGGTGCTGGAGGGCGTAAAGCCCAAAATAGGTCATTCGTGCAGCTTCGGAATGCCCTGAAATGCCAAATATCCCACAGGCTTCCCGGGGTCTCCCGCAGCACGTCGATTCACCGTCTGAAGTTGTTTTCATATGACCGGACACCATTTATTGGTTGCTCCTTGTCAAATATCTGGTTTAAAGCTCTTCTGAAAGTAATATAGCCTCGGCAATCTCACGCATGGATTTCCGCGTGTCCATGCTGCGCTTCTGTATCCAACGATAAGCCTCCTCCCCGGTTCGGCCACGTCGCTTCGTGAGCACCTCTTTGGCACGTTCCACCAGTTTACGTGTCTCGAGTTCCTCCTGAATGACCTTGGTTTCCACCATGAGCTCGGTATTGATAATAGCGGCCGCTGCCTGGTTGGCAACAGTTTGGATGAGATTGATTTCCGTTTCGGAAAACCGATGGCGCTCAGCTGTAAAGCAGTTAAAAACACCGATAACCTTTTCATCCTTGATTTCCAACGGAACGCTCAGCATGGATACCAGACCGAGCCGTCTGGCCATCTCTTTTTCTTTGAAAAGAGATTCATCCAGCACATTTTCGACCATGAGCGGCTTTCGGGTTGTTGCAACATGCCCCACAACCCCTTCCCTCATTCCCAGGGATCGATCCTTCACATACTCACGATCGATGGTTTGCGAGGCTTTCAATCCCAGTATCGGCGGATCAACGGTTTCATCGATAAGCCACAGAGAGCATATTTCCACCCCGGTTACTTTGGCCGTGACCATTAAAATCAGTTTGAGGATATCTTCCAGATACTGATCGGAGGTTATGGCACGACTGATGTCCATCAGGGCTTTGATATATTTGTCTTGTTGATCAAGCTCGGGTTTTTTCATGATTAAAATTTGAAACGCTCATCTTAGGGCTCGCGAAAAAATAACTTCACATTTTCAGCGCCCATCCATCCCGCTCAGAAGCGTTGCGAAAACTCGAAATATGCTCGATATTCCTACATTTTCGCGCCTTGCTGAACGGGCGCCTGAACTCTGAAACTCTGTGAACTTATTTCTGCGCGAACCCTTAGTGCAGATTATTAAAACTTGTTTAGGTTTTTTTTTCAACATTTAATAAAATTGTGGTATGAATTTGTAAGATACGTTTTTTGATTGATGGAGCAAATATGGACCCTGAAAAAACAAACATTCCGCTGGAAATCATAAACAATGCCAAAAGTCACTGGGAAACATATTCCCGGACCGCAGAAGCGCACGCAGCAATTATCGAAGCGGACAAGGACTTTTTAGTGGAATTGCATCGGGTCTGGGGGTTCAGTGAGTTTGTTTCCAAACGCTGTCTCCGGGACCCCGGCATGCTGTTGAATCTTTTCGAAAGCAGGCATTTGTTTGAAGCATACCCGGCCGATTTTTATCGTAAACATGTCAAGAGTATTCTGGCTGATTTTGATCATGGGCCCACCACCGATCTGACCAATGCCGGGCTGACAAACCAGATCTCTATATTGCAGCGCCTGTTGAGAACTTTTCGGCAACGCGAAATGGTTCGCATCGCCTGGCGGGATCTTTCCGGGCGTGCAGTACTTGCAGAAACCATGGCAGATCTCTCTGCTTTTGCCGATGCCTGCATCGATTGTTCCCTTTCGGTTCTCTATAACCTGCAATGCAGAGTGGACGGCATTCCCCGTGCTAATAATGGTTCCCGGCAACGCCTGGCAGTCTTTGGACTCGGAAAACTGGGTGGCAAAGAGCTTAATTTTTCATCTGATATCGACTTGATATTTGCCTACCCTGAAGCGGGGAAAACCGATCATCCTGAACAGCCCAGCTCCAATGATGCATTCTTTGTCCGGCTTTGCAGAAATCTCATTAAAACCCTTTCTGAATTAACATCCGATGGTCAGGTTTTCCGTGTCGATATGCGGCTGAGACCTGACGGTGAGAACGGCCCCCTGGTGATGAGTTTTGAAAATACGGAGAAATATTATCAGTTCCATGGACGGGAATGGGAACGCTATGCATGGATCAAAGCCAGAGCGGTGGCTGGAGACAAACCCGCCGCGGAAATCCTTATCCAACGGCTCAAACCCTTTATCTACAGACGTTATCTCGACTACGGTGCATTTGATTCTCTGCGCGACATGAAACAAAAGATTTCCATCGAGGTCAAACGAAAAGGTCTGGCGAACAATATCAAACTGGGACCCGGAGGCATTCGTGAAATCGAATTTTTCGGTCAGGTATTTCAACTGATCAGGGGCGGTATCATCCCGGGGTTGCAGGACCAACGCATTCAGCACATCCTCGATACCCTGGCAAACGAAAATTATATTGAACCAAAAACACGGGATGAACTCCAGGCATCCTACTGCTTTCTACGAAATACAGAGCACCGCCTCCAGGAATTTTCGGACCAGCAAACCCACGATCTGCCAAAAAAACTCAAAGCAAGACTTCGGCTTGCCCTGGCTATGGGCTTTGACAACTGGGAATCGTTCTCATCCCGTCTGAAGCAGCATACAGACATTGCTCAGCGCCACTTCAGTAACCTTTTGGCCTCCCAGCACCCGGAAACCAAAGCGAATTGCAATAACGAAAACACCCAGGAACTTGCATATCTCTGGACAAGCACCAGCGTGGATGAGCACGCCTGCCGTGAGCTATCCAATGCAGGGTTTAAAACGCCTGAAGCCATCGTAACACTTCTGGATCATTTTAAAAACAGCCCGGGGACAAGGGCGTTGAGCCGTGAAGGAAGGGCCAAGATCGACAGACTGATTCCCATAGTCCTGAAGGTCACGTCACGCTCACCAAAGCCGGACCTTGTCTTGAAACGCATCATCGACCTCATTGAAACGATCCAGCGGAGGACCAATTACGTGTCTCTCCTGCTGGAAAATCCGGGTGCACTGGAGCATTTGATACGCCTGGCCAATGCCAGCCCGTGGATCATTACCTTCCTTTCCCGTCACCCGGTACTCCTGGACGAACTCATCGATCCCCGAACACTCTATTCGCCACCTGAAAAGGGTGCATTAAGGGATAATCTAAACCGCCGGTTGAATAAAATTGAATCAGGCGATCTGGAATATCAAATTGAAGCACTCTGCATATTCCGCCAGGTGAACGAGTTGCGCGTTGCGGCTGCTGATATCACGGACGTACTGCCGTTGATGCGGGTCAGTGATTATCTATCCGATATCGCGGAAACCATTCTGGAGAAAGTTGTCAACCTGTCGTGGCAACACCTGATCACCAAACACGGCAGGCCATCGGCAAGCCTAAACGGCAATCCCTGTGAAAAAGGTTTTGCGGTCATCGCCTACGGTAAGCTGGGCGGACTTGAACTCGGCTATGGGTCTGATCTGGACATTGTATTTATCCATGCGGGTGATAAAGGCCGGACCAGCGGGAATCGTCCCATCGAAAATTCACAGTTCTATGCCCGATTAGGGCAGCGGGTACTACATCTGTTAACCACACATACAGCGGCGGGACGGATATATGAAATCGACATGCGCCTGCGACCCAGTGGAAGCTCGGGGATGCTTGTCAGCCACTTCACGTCTTTTCAGGCGTATCAGTCCGAAGATGCAAGGACCTGGGAACACCAGGCCCTGCTGAGAACACGAGCCATTATTGGTGACAAGCACCTGACAGACTGGTTCAAGCGGGTTCGAAAGGATATACTAATCCGCAAACGTCGAAAAGCGGCACTCCAGGAAGAGGTCCTCACCATGCGGGAAAAAATGCGCAGTACCCTGACGCAAAAAGATTCGGACCGTTTCGACCTGAAACAGGATCGGGGCGGCATCGTTGACATCGAATTTCTTGTCCAGTTCCTGGTTCTCTTAAATGCCCATAGATTCAATGAACTGGTAACCTACCCGGACAATGTCCGGCAAATTCAGGCGCTTTCTGAAACAGGTATCCTGGATGAAAAGGTCGCCCATCTCCTGAGACGAATCTACCTGGTTTATCGCGCCACTGTTCACCGCTTGAATCTGTCTGAAAAACCTCTCACGGTACCATCCGGCACGTTTCAAGATCTTCGGCAACATGTTGATAAAATATGGTCATTTTACGTGAACCCATAGTCTAAACCTATATTACATTATTGTAATTTTTAATTGTTTTTATTAACATATTTGTAATATCCACCCACCACTTCTCAATCTGCCACAACCTATCACATCAATATCATTAAGTAATATTCTAAACCTTCGTTTTGGCACGCCATTTGCTATATACTTTGCATCAAGTTAAAAAACAGAAGCAAGCGATTAACAAATATGGACCACCCTTTCAACCATATATCCGATACCCTGAAACAAAGAAGGGAGCAGCTGATATCCGCGTTGTCGGAGATGCAGCCAATTGACTTTATGCATCGGCACGCCGGCATTCTGGACGATTATTTTCGGGAAAGTTTCGAACACAGCCTGGTGGGTCCAAAACTGGCGCTTTACAAAAACCCTTATGCCATGATTGCCCTAGGTGGCTACGGGCGTGAAGAGCAATGCGTTCACTCGGATGTGGACATCCTTTTCCTGTTTCAAAACGAGGTGCCCAAAGCAGCAGAAGCACTGATTCAGGAAATCATTTACCCGCTATGGGACCTGGGCCTTGAAGTTGGTTATGCAACCCGCACACTCAAAGAATGCATCAGACTTGCAAGAAAGAATCCCATCGTTCTGACACCTATCCTGGACGCCAGGTTTATCTGCGGGATGTCTATCCTGTTTTCAAATCTACTGGACACTCTCCGCCAAAAGGTATTGAAAAAACAGTCCCGGAAAATCATCACCTGGTTGGTGGATCAAAGCCGGGAAAGACATCTCCGGTTCGGCGATTCAACCTATCTACTCGAGCCGAATCTCAAAGAAGGGCAAGGCGGCCTCAGGGATTATCACACCATGCTATGGATCGGCCGAATTAAATTGAACATACGGCACCCCAGAGACCTTGAATATTTCGGTTATATGTCCCATGAAGAATACCAATCCATCAGAAAGGGGCTTTCCTTCATCTGGAACGTACGCAACCGTCTGCATTTGACATCCAAAAGAAAAAGCGACCAGCTTTACTTTGAAAATCAGATCCAGCTGGCGAAATCCATGCATTTTAAAAAGCGTTCGGGCCAGCAGGCCGTGGAGACATTTCTGGGCAAACTACACGCCAATATGGATTTCATGAAACAGCAGTTCCTGATGTTTCTCAGCGAACACGGTTATGTCAAGACCTACAGCAAAAAAAATCGATACCGTTTATCGGTTCACGTAGAGGGCCTGACGGTGAATCGCGACATGCTCGATTTTGTGTCGTCGGAATATGTATTGAATTCGCCGGCACTTCTCGTTCGGGTATTTGAAGAAAGCACACGGCTAAAAATTCCTTTGAGTATGGAAGCCAAGCGAATTGTCAGCGAATTTCGTCACCTTATTGACAATGAGGTCAGAACCGACAAGCAGGTGTTGAAGGGACTTGAAACCATTCTTAAAGAACCTGTTTTCACCATCGACGTTCTCGGAGAAATGCTGGATTCAGGATGTCTTGTGAGCCTCATTCCGGAAATGAAAGGTATCGTCAACAGAATCCAGTATGACGAATACCATGTTTACCCGGTCGACAAACATTCGTTGAGGACCGTGCAGACCGTCAGGGCCTTTGGGACGGACCAGGACAATTCAGGATGCCCAATCTGCGGCAATGTCTGGAAGGAATTGAAAAACCGAAAATGCCTTCTCTGGGCTGCACTTCTACACGATATCGGGAAAGGTGCCCCGGAGAAAAATCACGCCAAAACAGGTGCCAAAATTACCCGGAAGATAATGGCCGGTTTCGGCTATTCAGAATACGATATCGAAATGGCATCGTTTCTGGTGGAACAGCATCTCCTGCTCATGAAAACAGCCACACGCCGAGACATTCACGATGAAGAAACAGCCATCATGTGTGCCAGAATCATTAAAAAAGTCAGCCGACTGCAAATGCTGTTTCTCCTGACGGTTGCAGATGCCGTATCAACCGGCCAGAATGCCTGGAGTGAGTGGACCATGGCACTCCTTAGAGATCTTTTCCTGAAAGTGATGAATATCCTGAAAAAGGGTGAACTGGCAAGTCGGCACGCGGTACAAACCATCGAGAAAAAACAGGATACGATTCTGGCGTCAGCGGCAACACCTGATGAAAGAAGTCGCCTGGCAGCTACATTCAATATCATGTCGCCCAGATATGTTCTGACCATGCCGGTTATCAATATTCTGGAGGATATTGCACTATATCAAAACATGAACGATCGAGAATTCGTTTGGCATATTTCCAAAAATGAGGCGGCCAACACACGAATTGTAAGAATCTGCGCTAAAGACAAACCCGGTCTCTTTTCCAAAATCGCCGGAATGTTAACGTTAAACAATCTCGACATTCTGGATGCCCAGATTTTCACCTGGCGCAACAATATAGCTCTTGATATTTTCACTCTCAAGCCACCACTGGATAAGGTTTTCGAAAATGAACGCTGGACAATTGCGGAGAGGAATCTGACATCTGCGCTTTCAGGTGATCTGGACCTCGCAAGTCAGCTTGAAAAAAAGATGAAGGTCGCTTCCGCCATCAAACCCAGGGCTTCCAAAAGACCTCATAAGGTGAATGTAGACAATAAAAGTTCCAGTTTCTTTACAATTATAGAGATCTTTACCTATGATTTCCCCGGCCTTTTATTTGCCATTACCGACGCCCTTTACCAGGCCGGCCTCGATATCTGGGTCGCCAAAATTTCGACAAATATCGATCAGGTTGTGGATGTTTTCTATGTAAGAGACGTCGACGGCCAGAAAGTCGATGCTGAAAATCAGGTATTATTCATCAAAGAAGTAATTTATCAGCGACTACCTAAAATCATTTAGCATGACTCGACACAGCAACAAAGGAGCAAGAAAGATGAAAAAGATTGAAGCCATTGTAAAACCATTCAAACTGGATGACATCAAAGAAGCCCTCAATGAAATCGGTATTCAGGGAATGACCATTTCAGAGGTCAAGGGATACGGACGACAAAAGGGCCACAAGGAAATCTACCGTGGTGCTGAATATGTTGTCGATTTTATCCCCAAAATCAAGATCGAACTCGTTGTCGACACTGCAATAGCGGATCAGGTGGTGGAAAAGATCCGTGACGCAGCCAACACCGGTAAAATCGGTGATGGTAAAATATTTATCTTTTCTGTGGAGGAAGCCATCCGTGTCCGTACCGGAGAAAAGGGCATTGATGCCATATAACCTGAATGTTTTTGAGATAGATTATAGGACCAAACAAGGAGGAACCCAATGACACCCAAAGACGTATTAGAAATGGCCAAGGAGAACGGCGCGAAAGTTGTGGACCTGCGCTTCATGGATTTCCCGGGATTGTGGCAGCACCTCACGGTTCCAATCAGGGAGCTGGATGAATCAAGTTTTGAAGATGGTTTCGGCTTTGACGGATCGAGTATCCGCGGCTGGCAGCCCATCCACGCCAGCGACATGTTGATGATTCCGGATCCAACGACAGCAAAAATCGATCCCTTTTACAAGGAAACCAGCCTGGTGCTCCTTTGCAACATATTTGACCCGCTAACGCGCGAGCCCTATTCCAGGGACCCGAGGTATATCGTCCAGAAAGCGGAGGCCTATTTGAAAAGTACCGGAATCGGGGACGTTGCCTATATCGGACCTGAACCTGAGTTTTTTATTTTTGATGACATCGCCTTCGAGTCCTCCAAAAACCGGGCATTTTACGAAATTGATTCTATTGAAGGCATCTGGAACTCCGGTCGGGACGAAGGCCCCAACCTCGGATACAAACCCCGCCACACGGAAGGTTATTTCCCGGTACCGCCCATGGACAAATTCCAGGATCTCCGGACCGAAATGCTCCTGGTACTGGAAAGCCTCGACATCGAAACCGAAGCCCAGCACCACGAGGCGGCAACGGCAGGGCAGTCAGAAATCGACATGCGTTTCAAGCCGCTCCTGCAGATGTCGGATCAGCTCATGTGGTTCAAATACGTACTAAAAAATGTGGCCTACAGGAACAACCATACGGTGACGTTCATGCCAAAACCACTCTTTGAAGACAACGGAAGCGGCATGCACACCCATCTCAGCATCTGGCAAGATGGCAATCCACTATTTGCCGGAGACAAATATGCCGGTGTATCCCAGGAAGCACTCTGGGCCATCGGCGGCATCCTGAAACACGCCAGGGCAATTTGTGCGTTCACCAACCCCACAACCAACTCCTATAAACGCCTGGTGCCGGGATTTGAAGCCCCTGTCAACCTGGCTTATTCCAGTCGTAACAGAAGTGCGGCTGTTCGAATTCCCATGTATTCGTCCTCACCCAAAGCCAAGCGCCTCGAATTCCGGACCCCGGATCCATCATGCAATGGATACCTTGCCTTTTCCGCCCTGCTCATGGCGGCCATCGACGGCATCGAAAATAAAATGGACCCAGGCGATCCGCTTGACAAGGATATCTACAATCTCCCACCGGAAGAACTGGCCGAAATTCCCTCTGCTCCAGGCTCCCTGGATGAAGCGCTTGACGCGCTGAAAGAAGATCAGGATTTTCTCAAAAAGGGTGATGTCTTTACCCAGGATGCTATCGATATGTGGATCGACTACAAGACAGAAAACGAGGTCAATCCCATCAAATTACGACCCCATCCGCACGAATTTTTTCTGTATTATGATATCTAAATTTAAAAAGGGTAGGGCCGTCCCGGCCCTACCCTTTTTAAATCAAATTTCTGTATAACAATTTGATATTTAGTTGAAACTTTTCTAGAACGTTTTATAAAGTGCTTCCTGCAGATCAGACAACAGGACCCGTGAAATTAAATCTATATCATCATTTGTTTCTGAATCTCCAGCCGCAGAGCGGGTGGGCTCAAGACGCCCCCTCGAAGGGGGCTGGAATATCCAATATCGAATATCGATTACATGAATTTCGAAGTCATGGTTGCTATCGATTGATAAAAACGAAAGAGCGTCACGCGGCGCCAGCGCTGAGCGAGCGATTCAACACTTCAATATTCACCGGATCGGTAGAACCTTTCCGGGTCCTCCACCAGAGGTGGAGGATTTAGATCAGAATTAAGATGTGACCCCTGTTATACATTTAGTAACCCGGCCTTTCCAAGGGCATTCTCAATCTCCCCTGGACTCTTAACTCTGTGGGCGATCATTCCGATTTCTTTTGCGCTTTTTACATTGATCTCATTGTCATCCAGAAAGAGAACAGAAGAGGCGTTACAACCAAGGCGCTGTAAAACATATTCAAACGACTCTTTATCTGGTTTAACCTTACCCATGAGGTGAGATGCAAAATGATATTGGAACATTTTCTCAAGTCCCATTTCTTTCATGAGGATAGGCCAGTGCAATACATTAGAATTACTTAAACAGGCGAGAGTATAATTATTTTTTAATCTTTGGATAAGACTTGAAGCACCGGGAAACAATCCTTTTGGCCATTGCCTAAATCTGTCGATGAATTCAGCTTTCCCTACCGGCAAATCCATTTCCGTTATTAATTGGTCTGCAAATTGCTCTGCGGTTGAATACCCTATCTCAAAAGAACGGACGGCAGGAGAGTTGAGCCATGCCTCCCAAAGCGTTTCATCATCATACCGATGGTTTGTCCATTTGAGCATGATGGGCACGCCGGTCAACTCAACCAGAACACCACCTAAATCGAATAAGATTACCTTGATCATGTTTTTAATTTACCTTGCAAATACGCAACAATACTGTGTGCCGCTTGTCTTCCAGAAGCGATCGCATGAACGATAAGAGACTGACCGTTTGTCATATCTCCGGCAACAAAAATACCATCCATATTCGTCATCATGTTCCGGTCGGCGTTGATATGCCCTCTTTTATCCAGTGTTAATTGAAAATTATCAATCAGCGTGTTGTTTCCAGGCCCGACAAATCCCATGGCAAGAATAACGAGATCGGCTTCTATCTGAAATTCGGTACCCGGTTTTTCTTTCGGTATCATTGCACCGTCTGTCCCCGTTATCCACTCTATTTCGGCGCAGAGAAGCCTTTCAATCGTCTGGTTCTCTCCCATAAAGGTTTTGGTTGTTACAGCCCATTTTCTCTGGCCGCCTTCTTTATGAGCATGGGATTCTCGAAGGATTATGGGCCACATGGGCCAGGGAGTTGAATCCGGTCTTTCAGCGGGGGGCCTGGGCATTATTTCAAGTTGAAAAACGTTTTTTGCGCCCTGCCTCAACGCAGTTCCAAGACAATCAGAGCCCGTATCACCACCGCCTATCACCACCACTGATTTCCCGGAAGCAGTAATGGAAGGCGCATGTTCATCGAGTTCATTACTGACTTTTTTATTTTGCTGAATCAGATAATCCATGGCAAACACAATCCCTGAAAGATCCCGTCCGGGAATGGGCAGATCCCTGGGTTGCCTGGAACCGCAGGCAAGACAGATGGCGTCAAAATGTTTTTCAAGATACCTAAAGGAAATATCCGTACCCACGATTACATCTGTTTCAAATAAAACACCCCCATCTTTCATCAGATTGATTCGACGTTCCACAATCCTTTTTTCCATCTTAAAGTCCGGTATCCCATATCTTAGAATGCCGCCGGGATGAAGAGCATCGTCGTATACAGTCACATGATATCCCGATTTATTTAAGGTGTCGGCTGCCGCCAGACCGGCCGGTCCGGAACCGATAATGGCAATGCTTTCATCAAAATAGGTACTCGGAGGGTTAGGGCGTATCAATCCTTTTTCAAAGCCCTTTTCAATAACAGCAAGCTCAATCTGTCTGATAGTCACCGGTTCTGTGTTAATGCCTGCGACACAGGCTGTTTCACAGGACGCGGGGCAAAGACGCCCGGTAAATTCAGGAAAATTATTTGTTGAGCACAAAATATCTAAAGCTTCCTGCCACCGGCCCCTGTACACAAAATCATTAAATTCCGGGATAATATTTGATACAGGGCATCCATACACGTGACAAAAAGGAATTCCGCAATCCATACATCTTGCGGCCTGTTCATAAATATCTTCTTCTTCCGGTTCAATATCGACTGCTTTAAAATCCTTAAGACGCTCCTCTTTCGGCCGATATCCCGGTTCTTTCCGACAATATTCCAAAAACCCTGTATCTTTACCCATGCCAAACCTCTTGTCTTTCTATTGCCTCATCTTCCTTGCTCATTTTACCGAGAATCTTTCGATACTCCATGGGAAACACCTTGACAAAAAAGGGCAGACATTTTTCCCATTCGGATAAAACACGCTTTGCCTTTTCGCTTGCGGTATATTCATGGTGTTTTGCAATCATTTCTTTGAGTTCATTTATGTCCTGAAGCTCAGTTACAAGTTCCAGATCGACCATGTCGAGATTACAGCGACCATCAAATTCCTGGCCAGGGTCATAGACATAAGCAAGCCCGCCACTCATGCCGGCACCGAAATTGATTCCCGTGCTGCCCAGAACAACCACCCTTCCCCCTGTCATGTATTCGCACCCATGATCGCCAACGCCTTCTACGACCGCATATGCACCACTGTTCCTGATGGCAAACCGTTCTCCAACTTTTCCCCGTAAATAGACCTCCCCACTTGTCGCACCGTAAAGGAGAACATTCCCCGCAATGATGTTTTCAGAGGGATTGAAATCAGCACCACGGTAAGGTGTAACGATGATTTTAGCCCCTGAAAGACCTTTGCCAAGGTAATCATTGGATTCACCCTCCAAATAAAGTGTCAGTCCTTTAGCGGCAAAGGCGCCAAAGCTTTGACCGGCCGCACCTTTGAACCGGCAAGTGATGGTATTGCCCGGCAAGCCATCGTTACCGTATTTTTTGGCGATCTCGCCAGAAAGCATAGCGCCCACTGTCCGGTCCACATTTTTTATCGGCAGTTCAATCTCAACCGGCACCTTTGATTTTATGGCCGGTTCTGCCTGCTTCAGCAACCGGCGATCAAGAATATTTTCCGTATCACAAGGCTGCATTTCTACTTGACGACGGGTGATTTCATGTCCCAGCCCTGGATTGAATAAAATTTTTGAGAAATCCAACCCTTTTGATTTCCAGAAATCGATGGCATTATTCATTTCGAGCAGATCGGACCGTCCGATCAAGTCGTCCATTTTTAAAAAACCAAGTGTGGCCATAATTTCTCTGACGTCCCTTGCAATCATTGTGAGAAAATGAACAACATGTTCAGGCTTGCCTTTAAACAGTTTACGAAGTTGGGCATTCTGTGTCGCGACACCTACCGGGCAAGTGTTTTTATGGCATTTTCTCATTAAAACGCATCCCATGGTCACCAGAATGGATGTGGCAAAACCAAACTCTTCCGCCCCCAACAACGCGCCGATTACCACGTCACGACCGGTTTTTATCTGTCCATCGACCTGAATTCTTATTCTGCTGCGAAGCTTGTTCAGCAACAGCGTTTGTTGCGTCTCAGCCAGCCCAAGCTCCCAGGGCGCGCCTGCATGTCGGATGGAAGACAGTGGGGATGCGCCGGTTCCACCATCATACCCGCTAATCAAAACCACGTCTGCATGGGCTTTTGCCACTCCGGCAGCCACGGTGCCCACCCCTGTTTCAGACACAAGTTTTACGGACACACGGGCATCGGGATTAATATTTTTCAAATCAAAAATAAGTTGAGCCAGGTCCTCGATGGAATAGATGTCGTGGTGTGGCGGCGGTGAAATCAACGTAACACCGGGGGTTGAATGTCGGACTCTGGCGATCTCTTCGTTGACCTTATGCCCGGGAAGCTGCCCCCCTTCTCCTGGTTTGGCACCCTGAGCAATTTTTATCTGGAGCTCTTTTGCACTTACCAGATATTCTGCGGTCACCCCAAACCGGCCGCTTGCCACTTGTTTGATGGCACTTGAACGGCTGTCACCATTTTCAAGAGGCTGGTATCGGATTGGATCTTCGCCACCCTCACCGCTATTACTCTTCCCCTTAACGCGGTTCATGGCAATAGCGATCGTTTCGTGGGCCTCTTTGCTGATCGAGCCAAAAGACATGGCCCCGGTGACAAATCGTTTTAAAATATTTTCTACGGGCTCAACCTCATCAATCGGTACAGCGGTCGTTTTTTTAAACGAAAACAGACCCCGAAGCGTGGACTGTTTTTGTGACTGATCGTTGATCAACTTCGTATACTGTTTAAAAAGACGATAATTATTCGTCCTGGCTGCCTGCTGTAAAGTACTCACAGACGCCGATGTCCACAAATGGCGTTCGCCGTCAGACCGTTGTCGATAGTGCCCACCACTTGAAAGAACGGCAGGAGAAGTGGGTGGCGGATTCTTTGCATGATGATACCTCTCATTGGCTTCAGCCGCAATTTCATCCAGGCCAATACCTTCAACATCGGAGGCTGTCCCCGTAAAATATGTCGAAACAACATTTCTATTCAGACCTACAATTTGAAACACCTGGGCGCTGCGGTAACTTCTCAAAGTGGATATCCCCATTTTGGACATGGTTTTAAGCAGTCCTTTGCAAAGCGCCTTTATATATTTTTCGATTGCTTCCGCGATACCGAGGTTTTTAGAAAACTGCTTCTTTATCACCATTGCGGCAATGGTTTCAAAGGCAAAATACGGATTCACAGCCGTGGCCCCATACCCCAGAAGAAGTGCGATGTGCATGACTTCCCTGGCCTCACCTGTCTCTACAATGATACCTGAACTGGTACGAACACCAGCCATAACCAATCTCCTGTTCACGGCGGAAACAGCTAAAAGGGCCGGGATTGGCGCCTGGTTTTCGGGCAAATTCCGGTCGGATAGAATAATCAACGTGATTCCATTGGCAATAGCTTTTTCGGCTCTATCGCACATATCGGAAATCGCATTTTCAAGAGCCTGTCCATCTCCTTTGGCAGGAAATCCAATGGGGATGCTGACACTTCGAAATCCTTTAATATTTAGTTCCCGGATACGGTTCAGGTCTTCATTGGCAAGCACAGGGTGCTGTAGTTTAATCAAGCGGCTGTTTTGCGGTATTTCCGATAAGATATTTCCCGGATTGCCGATAAAGGTCATCAAGGACATGACCAACTCTTCTCGAACAGGATCAATGGGCGGATTGGTGACCTGGGCAAAAAGTTGCTTAAAATAGTTAAACAGCAATTGATTTTTTTCGGAAAGAACGGCTAATGGCGAGTCGGTCCCCATTGATCCCACAGGTTCCTGCCCGGTTGTCGCCATGGGGTCGAGGATCATTTGAAGATCTTCCCGTGTATATCCGAAAAGTCTTTGGGTGAAAAGAAGGTTCTCCATGTCGGGTTTGATAACCGATACATCAGAATAAAACCCCCTGAGGGAAATCCTGTTTTCATCCACCCATCGTCTGTAAGGTTGTTTTCTGGCGCAAAGGGTTTTGACTTCACCATTTTTTAGAAGCCGTTTCTCATTAAAATCAATCAGGATAATTTCACCTGGCCTAAGAGCGCCTTTGTCAACGATTTCATTTTCAGGAATTTCCAATACACCGGTTTCTGAAGCAAAAACAATCAAGCCGTTTTTAGTAACCGTATAACGGGCCGGACGCAATCCGTTTCTGTCCAGTAGAGCGCCTGTTTGGGTTCCGTCTGAAAACGCAATGGCTGCCGGTCCGTCCCAAGGTTCCATCATACCGGCATGGTACTCAAAAAAACCGCGAAGGTCCGGCCCCATAGGATATTTGTCTCCCCAGGCCTCCGGCACGAGCATCAGCATGGCATGAGGAATCGAACGCCCAGCACTTACTAAATGTTCCAGAATATTATCCAGACATGAAGAATCACTTCCGTTTTCGTTGATAATGGGAAGGGTTTTTTGAATATCACTTCCCAAAAGGTCTGACTGTAGAGAAGACTCCCGTGAACGGATGTGGTTGAGATTCCCACGTAAGGTATTTATTTCACCATTATGGGCCAAATATCGAAACGGCTGTGCCAGCTCCCATGAGGGAAATGTGTTGGTGCTGTATCGTTGGTGCACAACAGCGACCGCGCTGTCAAATTCACTGT
Source organism: Deltaproteobacteria bacterium (assembly GCA_003647375.1). The sequence continues at coordinate 982 of QMMS01000043.1, read as the reverse complement.
TTGATAGATCCCTGTAAAATCCTGAAAGCTGGGGCGCGGTAAATAGTCCCTTGTAAATGATCGTTCTGCAGGAAAGGCTGGCAATATAAAAACACCCCTTTTCAATATTGATATCTTCCGTTTTTTTCTCAATAACCCTTCTGAGTATATAAAGCTTACGCTCAAGGGATGAACCGGCGATACCCTTACCCTTGATAAAGCACTGCATGACTTTCGGTCGCTGTTCTCTGGCCTGGCCATGAATCGCATCAATATCCACGGGAACTTCACGCCAACCAATGAACTCGAGATCTTCTGACGAAACCGCCCCTTCCATTATCTGAATCAATTTTCGGAAAGGTTTCTCATCCCTGGGCATAAAAATCATACCCACACCGTATTCTCCCTCGCCCGGCAATTTGACATGCAACGGTTGATATGCATTTTTAAAAAAATCATGCGGAATTTGAACAAGGATACCTGCGCCGTCTCCTGTTGTTAAATCACCTCCCACGGCACCCCGATGAAGCAGGTTTTCAAGAATTTTAATTCCGTTTCTCACAATTTCATGGCTTTTTACACCATTGATGTTTGCAACAAACCCGACCCCGCAGGCATCATGTTCGTTTAACGGATTGTACAAACCCTGGCTGGGGGGGAAAGATCCTGATCTTGTCGTTGTAAAAGATGTCATTTGTCAGACCTATTAATGATTGTCAAATTTTGATTAGAAAAGGCAAGAAATTCGGGTCACCGTTGCCCTATGGGTTGGACGGAACAAACGCTAAGCCTCATAGGTCGTAATTACAACATTAGCCGCCTCTTCCCTGAGAACGATTAGTGACTGATACTTTTCGGAATGATACCAATCGTTGAGCGTGGGATAATCAGGAAATTCGATTACGACAACACGATCGTGTTCATGTTTACCTGCAAGAACTGAAACAAGTTGACCTCTGAAAATAATTTTAGATTCAAAGGGAGAAAGTGATTCTCGAACGCC
>QMMS01000042.1 GCA_003647375.1 Deltaproteobacteria bacterium | reverse complement strand
CTGATGTCTATGGCCTCTCTTCCACTTCCTGTGCTTCTGACAACCAGCTGGGTTATGAGAAAGCCATCAACGGTATCATGCCGCTTCTGGCCGGGGCCAATGTTATTTCCGGTTTTGGCAGCTATACAAGTGGTTTTCTGGCCTCATTTGAACAGCTGCTTATTGATAATGAAACTTTTGCCATGATGCATAAATCAGCCCAGGGTGTTACCATAGACAGCGATCGCCTGGCGGTTGACGCCATTGCCAATGTGATGGCCGGTGAAAATTTTATGGAACAGGAGCATACCATGAGATATCTCCGCAGCGGAGAAATTTTTATTCCCCGGTTGGGTGCCGATGGTCTCCTGGACGACTACGAGGCGGCCGGCAGCAAAGATATCAGGGAGCGTGCCAGGGACGAGGCCAAGAGGCGACTTAAATCCTATGAGGACGCTCCTCTGCCGCCTGAGGCGGACAGGGAGTTTGTCAGGATCATTGCGGCAGCTGAAGCCGAGTTGCTATAACCAGGGACGATAGTTGCTGACGCTCCTCGGGAAATGTTAAAAATGATTATGGTTACGGTGAAGGCGAATAAAACATTAAACGCTTTAAAAAAGGCTGGTTTAAAAGGAGCAAATAGAGATGACCTCACCCTTGTGGGAAGTATACCTGGAAGATAACCGTCCCCGATTTATAGAAGCGCTGTTTGAATTTTTGAGAATCCCGAGTATCTCGGCCCTGCCGGAACATGCAGAGGATGTTCAGCGTGCGGGCCAATGGGTGGCCGATCGCCTCCAGGGCGCTGGTGCGTAAAATGTACAGATAATGCCCACCGGTGGTCATCCTGTGGTTTATGGGGAGTGGCTCCATGCACCCGGGAAACCCACAGTGCTGATTTACGGCCATTTTGATACCCAACCGGTGGATCCTCTGGAGTTGTGGAAGCATCCACCTTTTGATCCCGTGCTTAAAGGTGGCCGTATATATGCCCGGGGGGCTTCCGATGATAAGGGGAATCTGTTCTCAGCGATTGTGGCAGTGGAAGCCCTCCTGAAAACCGAGGAGAGCCTGCCTGTTAATGTGAAGTTCTTCTTCGAGGGTCAAGAGGAGATCGGCAGCCCCCAACTGGCCAAACTTTTGGCTGAAAACCGAGACCATTTCTCCTGTGATATGGTGATCAGCGCTGATGGGCTGCAATGGGCACCGGATCAGCCCAGCCTTGAGTTGGGTCTGAAGGGTTTGTGCGCCTTGCAGATTGATGTTAAAGGCCCCTCTGGCGACTTGCATTCAGGAATGTGTGGCGGTGTCATCCAGAATCCCATCCATGCGCTTGCACGCATTATAGACTCCATGCGCAGTTCCGAGGGCCACATCCTGGTTGAGGGCTTTTATGATGATGTGGTGGAGTTAACAGAAGAAGATCGTCACTTCATGGCGCAGGTACCCTACAACGAGTCTGAATATATGGCCACCATGGGTGTTAATGCGCTTTTTGGAGAACCGGGTTATACGACCCGGGAACGTAATTGGGCTCGCCCCACCCTGGAGGTTAACGGTATTTGGGGCGGGTTTCAGGGCGAGGGTGACAAAACAGTAATCCCTGCTGAAGCCCACGCCAAGATCACCTGCCGACTGGTGAGTGACCAGCAGCCTGCAACAGTAGCAGCTGCCGTGGCAACACATGTGAAAAAAGTTACGCCGCCGGGTGTGCAGGTGGTTATCCAGCAGTCGGACCACGGTGCCTATCCTTACTTGATGCCCATGGAGCATCCCGGGAATGTGGCGGCCTTCAGTGTCCTTAAAAAATTATATGGCAAGGATCCATATTATACCCGTTCCGGAGGCAGTATTCCAGTCTGCCATTATTTTTTAAAGGAACTGGGTGCCTACACTGTGGGGTTGGCCTTCAGCCTGGATGATGAACATCTGCATGCCCCCAATGAATTCCTTCGTCTTGAAAGTCTGAATCGTGGCCAGAAAGGTTTCGTTATGCTGTTAAAAGAGCTGGCCCGGAAGGGATGTTAATTTTTATAAACAGTGTCGCAGTTGTTTACAGATAAGAGGCCCCGGTATAAACGATCACCCGTAAAACGGACGGCTTTCATTGTTATGCTATCACAACGGACGGAAATCGTGACCGATCCGTGTGGGGTAGAAATTTTGCAGCGTTGAAACGGTTCATGAACGTCTGGTTAACATTCAGTTCCAGATAGGTTATTTTTTCTTTTATCCGCTCGATGGCCGTCATGCTTTCACAGGATGTGAGTACCTGTGTCGCCCCTTCAAGAGACGAGTTCCCCAGGGTCTGGAAGGTTTCTGGAGGCAAATCGGGCAGCATGCCGATGGTAACAGCTGATACAGGGTCGATAAACGCTCCGAATGTCCCTGCCACATGGAATGTCTTCAAATCCGCCAGCGCCATACCCACAGATTCTGTTATGGTTTCCAGGATGGTGTACATGGCGGCCTTGGATCGAATCAGACTATCCATATCCGCCTGGCTGATCATCAGTGGCTGTCCTGTCCCTGATTCATCCGCTGAAACGATTTCCAGGTACGGTATACTCGATTGCATCACGAGTTTCTTGCCGCACACCTCGGGAACAAACCGGCCTCTGAGGTCTATCATGTCTGTAAGAAACAGGTTTGCTGCAAGATCGATCATGCCGGAACCACAGATCCCGATGGGCTGCATCTCGTCGATGGTGTGAATCTGGAATACCCGTGTTCCAGGATCGATACGCAGGCGGTCGATGACACCCGGGCCCGCCATCATGCCGATTTGAGCAACACCACCTTCCAGTGCAGGCCCGGCTGCACCAGCACAGGCCACCAGCCAGCTCTCATTGCCCAGAACAACCTCCGCGTTGGTCCCCACATCGACCAATATTGCCGGATTCGATTGTTGACTGAGACCGCTATGCAGGATACCGGCGATGAGATCACCACCAAAATAGCTTCCGATGTTGGGCAGGATAAAGACCCTGCCGGCGGGATTGATCTGCAGCCCGTATGCATCAGCCTTTTGAACATCAGGGCTGTTGATAACCGGAATATAGGGTTCTCTGATCAGCCATTTGGGCGACAGCCCCATGAATAGATGCGTCATACTGGTATTGCCGGCAAGGGCCATGAAATAAACATCACTTGTGTCGATCCCACAGGCGTTACAGGCATTCTGAATCCGCTGGTTCAGCTCGTCGATAATCATCCGGTTGAGTTTTTCAAGACCGCCCGGTTGATCACAAGCATGAATCCGTGTCAGAACATCGGGGCCTACACTAAGCTGGGGGTTGTCAAAAGACGTTTCAATAAGAATCTCCCCTTTTGACAATTCCACCAGTCTAATCACAACCCTGGAAGTTCCCAGGTCAACGGCCACTCCGACTATCCGTTGGTTCTCCAACGGATTCGAAATGCCGGTGAGATGCCATAGATCAGCATCCCGTTCCTTTACGACAACACAGCGTGCAGAATAACCCCAGTCCCGCAATCGAAACGGCAGTTCTCGTAAAACACTTAAATCGATTTCTACACTCTCGGTATTTAGCTGCCTCTTGAGTTGATTTTTCAGGCGGTCGGCATCGGCGGTGTTATCCTGAAGGCTTGGGGGAGACAGGCTGACCAGTCGAATCCAACCATCAATGTCACCGGCTACGTCCTTTTCCATACTTCCTCGATTCATATTTCAAATGACATATCACTGCCGACGGCTAAACATTCAAAACCAAGGCCTTCCTTGGCTATCTCCTGGCGGCAGACGTCCACAATCGCATCCATTGCATCGTCGGTGCGATTCTGATTTAAGTGGTAAAGTCCCAGCATTTTTACCTCTGCCCTGGATGCCAGTTTGAGGGTATCCGCATAAGATGAATGCCCCCATTCGATATACCGGTGGTATTCCTCGGGTGTGAACTCGGCATCATGGATTAGAAGGTCGGCATGCAATGAGAACTCGGCATAATCGTTCAGTGTAAGCCCATTGGGATGCATAAAGCCCAGTTCATTATCCGTCAGAAATACAAATGATTTTTGGTCTTCAATAAACTTGTATCCCCTGCCGCCGTTTGGATGGTTTAAATGGATGGGAACAACCGTTACTGAACCGATTTGGAATTGATAGGGACAGCCTTCTTCATAGGTAAATTTCGCACTCAAATCAGAATATTTCACCGGAAAATGAGGCGGTGTCAGAACGCGCGTGATCAATTTTTCAGCATACATGCCTGCGTACGGGCATCGAAACACCTTAATTTTTGTTTGGTTGCTGAACAACGGTTTGAAGAAAGGCAAGCCCATGATATGATCCCAGTGGGCGTGCGTAAAAATGAAATTGTAGCGATGAATGCCTTCTTTGATGAGCTTGTTTCCGAGTCTTCGAATCCCGGTGCCGGCATCGATAATGATGACATCACCACTTCCGGCCCGAATCTCGATGCAGGCGGTATCACCGCCATATTTAATGAATTCCTTACCTGAAACAGGTATGGACCCTCTCGACCCCCAGCACGTAATAACCATTGACCCTCTCTTGCCTGATATGAAGAACCCGCAACAATTGTGTGAAACGTAATCGTTTCATGCCATCATAATGAGTATGGGATATCACAAGATCACTCGGCAAGTCCACCTAATTATCTGAAGAGATGGAAGACTCTGGTGCGGTTTTTTTACTTAAGTAATTATCAAAGTTGTTTCAAAACATCAGATCGCACTCAAGAGCAAGGCGTGGGCCGACGAAAAAGCGCAGCATACAAGAGTATGTGAGCATTTTGAGAAGATCCACAACACCGCTATTGGGTGTTAGATGATGCTTTGAAACAACTTTTATTCGTGCTTCGGCAACTGATCCAAGTACCAGTCCATGGGTTCCAGCAGGGTAAACCCCATCTCCCGCAGTTTCTTTTTTACGCGGCTGATATTCTGGGTCAAAAGATAAGGGAAAACTGCCCGCTTGTCTTCCTCCCAGTACCTGGCAACCAGAATGCTTCCAACAGAAATACCTTCCCCGGTAATGGCATCGACAATCTTTTTCATCTGTCCAATCTTTTCTTCCACCAGGATACACAGCAGCATTCCCGGTTCACCAATGCCGAGAACATTTGTAAACGCCCGCAGTAAGTCCCGGACAGAAATGATGCCTTTCAGCTTTCCTGTATCGTCGACCACCGGAAAGGCCCCCACGCGTTTTTCCTGAATCAGCAGCAGGGCATCCTGAATCGTATCGGAGGGAGAAATGGTGAGGGGTTCTACCGCCATGATATCCTTGATTTTTAACCCGGCAACTTTTTCCTGCTCTTCGGTACAACCAGGGTCTTTGTAACAATCGTAAGGCAGGATGCTTCGAACATCACGGTCAGTGACAACGCCAATGAGGCGGTCTTCCCCATCAATAACCGGCAGATGACGAATCTGATGCGTTGCCATCATTTTCTGTGCCTCAAGGATGGTTGCCTCCGGTCGAATCGTAACAACCTTAATTGTCATAGATCTGCTGACAAACATCGTGTCCTCCTGTATCAGTACTATAATTGTATAATGATTTCATCGACCCATTAATATCTGAACATGATTACGCGCCAACTCCGGGAGCCTTTTGAGACTGTAGCCACCTTCCAGAATGGAAATCACCTTCCCGTTCGAATGATCCTCTGCCAGTTGGAAAACAGTTTCCATGATCCAGGAAAACGCCTCAGTGGACAGTTTGACGTCGGACATATCATCGTCCATGTGTCCGTCGAAGCCGGTTGAAACCAGAATCATATCCGGCTTGAATTGATCAAACGCCGGCACCAGATCCCTTTTGAAATAATGCCGATATTCCTCGTCTCCCTGCCCCGGGAGCACAGGTGTATTCTTGGTAAACCCGTAACCGTCGACGGATCCCTTCTCAAATTCCCTGCCGGTGCCGGGATAGGCAAAGGAAGGATGCTGGTGAATGGAATAGTAAAACACCGAAGGATCCTTCTCGAAGATATGCTGGGTCCCGTTTCCGTGATGAACATCGAAGTCGATGATACCGACCTTTGGGATCTTCCACTGCTGTTGCAGATACCTTGCGGCGATAGCGATATTGTTGAAATAGCAGAATCCCATGGCTTCGGAAACTTCAGCATGGTGGCCAGGCGGTCTGACAGCGCAGAACGCGTTGTCTATTTCGTTTTGCATAACCAGATCCACCGTCCGGAGCACACCGCCAACCGCCAGCAGTGCCGTCTCGTAGGTTTCCGTACACATCCTGTTGTCAGGCGAATCCATTGTGCGCTGACCTGAAAAACAGACTTCTTCAAACCGCCGGATATAATCCACGCTGTGAACCGCTTCCACCCACTTGAGCTCCGCCCTGACTGCCGAAATCATCCTGAGCTCAGGAATCAGTCCACCTTCCTCGATTCCTTGGTAAATTGCCTGGAGTCTCTCAGGCACTTCCGGATGGTAGGGTCCGGTGTCATGAAGAAGATAACGCTGATCAAATAAAAAACCTGTCTTTTTTATCGTCATGTACATACAACTCTTTAGTTGATTATAATCTGAACGTTGTAATTTCAGGAAATAATTTTTTGAAAAATATCAAAAGCTGACTGAACAGCATCGTTGTCATCCGGCAACTCGATGGTGGCACGTCCTTCAAGATCAAATTCGTAGACAGTCTGATCTTCCGGTATGGTTCCAGCGAGCTCAAGACCGGCATTTTTCAGCATTTCATGAACAGCCGGCGCAGGTGCATCTTTGGACTGGTTCAAAATCAGGCAACTCCTGCCCACGCCGATATTCAGTTCCTTGGATAATTTATCTATCCGCATCGCAGCCTGAAGTCCCCTTCGGGAGGTATCGGCTACGACCAAGAGGAGATCGACTTTACTGGTGGTCAATCGGCTGATGTGCTCCATTCCGGCTTCATTGTCCATCACCACATATGGATAGTTTTTGGTCAGCCGCTCCAAGAAACCCGTCAAGAGGGTATTGGCGGCGCAATAGCAGCCTGATCCCTCGGGTTGTCCCATAACAACCAGGTCATACCCCTTCTCTTCAATAACAGCCTGTTCAAATTTCATGGACATGAATACATCTTTTGTCATGCCGGTGGGCACATGCCCCTTTTTCATTTCTTCCCGGGCTTCACTCAATGTTCCTGAAACCTCAAGTCCCAGCACCTCATTGAGATTTGCATTGCTGTCTGCATCCACGGCAAGCACCGGTGTCTTATGGTGCTGAACCAGATATTTGATGAGCATACCTGCAACCGTGGTTTTACCTGTGCCGCCCTTGCCTGCGAGCGCTATCGATATTGACATATGGTTCCTTTCTTTTTCTATCAGTAAGTTTTAAGCGGTAAGCATTAAGCAGCTTAAAGCTTATAGCTTGAAAGCTGAACTTATGGCAGAATGCGCAATCAGTCAAGTCACTTTTCCGCCCCCAAACCATAGACACCCATGGATTGCATTTTATATGGGTTCAGACTGTTTGTGACTAACGCTTTAAAGACCTGGAAGCTTTACCCATCCCTAATCTCCTTGCAATACCCATTGGCATATGTTACTTTTTTTCCATCTGGAAATATGTGGTAAGATATGTTGATATTGTTAATGATTTAGGGAGATTGATGATGGAATTTGAACTCAGCAAAACACAAAAAGACATTCAGAAGGCGGTTAGGGATTTTACAAAAGGCGAATTTGATAAAGAACTGGCACTTGAACTTGACAAGAAACATGAGTTTCCGCGAAAAATCTGGCAGAAAGCCGGGGATCTCGGTCTTATCGGAGTCCATTTCCCGGAAGAATATTCCGGCCAGGGCCTGGGGAGCCTGGAAGACATTCTGGTCATCGAAGAGTTGTGCCGGAGTGATTCCACCATCGGGAGTGCGGTAGCGCTTTCCAGCTTCGCCTCCGAACTCATCATGCATAATGGCAGCGATGAACAAAAAGAAAAATGGCTGCCCCAGGTAGCCGAAGCCAAAACCCTGTCAGCAGGCGCTTTCACCGAACCCGATCATGGGTCGGATATCACCTTCATGGACACCGCCGCCGTCAAGGAAGGGGACGAATGGGTCATCAACGGTGCCAAAACCTTTATTACCAATGGGGGGCTTGCCGGATTCTATTCCGTCATGTGCCAGACAGATCCTGAAGCGAAACCTTCTTACAGGGGCATCAGCGTCATCCTGGTGGAAGCTGACCGGGAAGGGTTGTCCACGGTAGATATCGGCGAAAAGATGGGCATCAACATGATGGCCACGACAGAAGTCGTTCTGAAGGATGTGCGGGTGCCCTTGTCCAACCTCATTGGGGGAGAAAACAAGGGTTTTTATCATGTGCTTCATTTCTTTGATGAAAGCAGGATTCAGGTGGCGGCACAGGCGCTGGGAACGGCTCAGGGTGCTTTTGACCGGGCTCTCGATTACGTCAAGAAACGGGAACAGTTCGGGAAGAAAATTGCCCAGTTCCAGGTGACGCAGCACAAGCTTGCCGATATGGCCACCAAGATCGAGGTGGCCAGGTTGATAACCTATAAAGCCGCTTGGAATTTCGACCAGGGTCGAATCGATCCCAAACTTACATCCATGGCCAAAATGGTAGCCGCACGAGCCGCTGTGGAAGTTGCCGATGAAGCCATTCAATTGCACGGCGGGTACGGCTATATGAAAGAATACGAAGTGGAACGGTTCTACCGGGATGCCAAAATTACCGAGATCTATGAAGGAACGCGTGAAATTCAGAAAAATACCATTGCCAGCGCCGTCCTGGGAAAAATGAAATAGTGTCCGTCCAAAAATAGGGATTTTCGCGTTCTGACAAGACGGGCGTCAGATTTAACCCGGAGGAATAGCGTGCTATTTTGAGGAGTTAAATCATGGCGCCCAACGCCGGCAGGGCGTGAAAAGACCATTTATGGATGGACACGAAATAGGAGGAAACCATGTATGACCTAATCAGAAAAGGTATGCTCACGGGCATCGGCCTGGCTCTCAAAACATGGGACGAGGTAGAAGCCCTGGCCAAGGATTTGGAGAAAAAAGGAGAAGTGCCCAGAGGGGAAGGGAAAAAATTCCTGAAAGATCTCGAAGAAAGGTACACGGAAGCCCAGACTAAACTGGAAAAAAGAGTGGAAAAGAGTGTCAATGAATTTTTGAAACGGGCTGACATCGTCACCGGTGACGAACTCAAAGGGTTAAAAAAGGAAATCCGGGAACTGAAGAAAATGATCAGCAACCAGAATGCTTAGCATACGCAAAATCGGTGTCATTGGTAGAACTTACCGCAACCTGAACCGTTACCGGCAAATCCTGGGTGTTCTCATCAAATATGGGTTTGGCGACCTTGTTGAAACCCTGAACATCGAGCAGTATATCGAAATCGGCCTGCAGATGATCAACAAGAAACGCCGGGAACGTGTTGAGAAATCATCGAGAGCCGAGCGGGTCAGGATGGCATTCGAAGAGTTAGGCCCCACCTACATCAAGCTGGGGCAGATCCTTTCCACACGGCCGGACCTTGTGCAGGTCGATTTCATCCACGAACTCTCAAAACTACAGGATGAGGTGCCTCCCTTTCCATTCGAAGATGCCAAACGTATCGTCGAATCCGAACTCCGTGAGTCCCTGGAAAATGTCTTCACAACTTTCGAGGAAACACCCCTTGCATCCGCCTCCATCGGGCAGGTGCACCGCGCATGTTATCATGATGGTGAGGATGTTGCCGTCAAGGTTCAGCGACCCGGCATCCATCGGCTCATTGATGTCGACCTCGAAATCATGCTTCACCTCGCGACACTGGCCGAACGCCACATCAAAGAGCTTTCCTTCCACCAACCCGTAAAGATTGTCGAAGAATTCGCCAAGACACTGGAGCGGGAACTGGATTACACCATTGAAGCCACCAGCATGGAACGCGTGTCACGCGGGTTCCTCCACGACCCCACTGTCTATATCCCGAAAGTGTATAGAGAGACCACAACCTCCCGTGTACTGACAACAGAACTGGTGCAAGGTATCAAGATATCCAAACTGGATCAACTCGACCAGGAAGGCTACGACAGACAAAAGATTACCGTCCGGGGTGCCCATGTCTGTCTGACCCAGATATTCGATCACGGTTTTTTCCATGCCGACCCTCATCCAGGCAATATCTTTGTTCTGCCGGACAACGTGATCTGTCTGCTTGATTTCGGCATGGTGGGCACCATTGACCGGAATACGCGGGAGGATTTCGTCGAACTGGTGGACAACATCGTGCGAAAAGACGAAACCCGTGCAGCCAACTGCCTTCTCAAAATTACATCCTGGGATGTAGAGCCGAATATGCGCTCCTTTGAAAAAGACGTTGCCGAATTCATAGGTCAGCATCTTTACAAACCCTTAAGGGAAATAGAGCTGGGCAAACTGCTGCAGCATCTGCTGGAGCTGGCTTCCCGTCACCGTTTGAGAATCTACCCCGATATTTTTCTCATGATGAAGGCACTGAGCACCGTGGAAAGCGTCGCCTGCGCGCTGGACCCCGATTTCGACATGCTGCAGCACGCAGAACCTTTCATCAAAAAGGTCAAACTCCAACGGTTTTCGCCAAAGCGTTTGGAAAGCGATATCTTGGCCCTGTCTTCGCAGATGTTTACATTCCTCAGAGATTTTCCAAAAGATCTTCTCGAAATCACTCGTTTGATTCGCCAGCGAAAACTCTCTTTCTCTCACGAGCTGCAAGGGCTCGATCGAATGCTTTCGACCCATGATCAGATCAGCAACCGGATCTCTTTTTCCATTATCATTGCGGCTCTTATCATCGGCTCAGCCCTCATTGTTATCTCCAAAACACCACCCCTCTTCTACGGCATTTCTCTCATCGGCATCATCGGTTTTCTGGCCGCAGCCATCATGGGTGTCTGGCTCCTGGTGGCGATCTTGAAAAAAGGCCGTTTGTAAACCCTAAGGTTGCAAAAGCCGGAGGGCTTCAGCGTCAAGGCGTCAAAGGGTGAAGTCATGCGACATCAAAGCGACATCAAAATAACGATCAGAAACAAGATCATTGGCGGCCCTGAGTTACTGATATGCGTACCTCTTCTGGCCGCAGAAAGGTCGGATCTTTTCAGAGAGGCAGCGACCATAAAACGGTTGGATCCAGATTTACTGGAATGGCGCATCGACGGCTATGCCCATGCCCAGGATATCAACGATAGCCTGGATACCCTTGCTGAATTGCGAATACAATTCAGGGATACCCCCCTCATTTTTACCTGCAGAATCTATTCGGAAGGCGGTTTGAAAAAACTGACCAGCGATCAGAGGCAACGCCTGCTTACAGCGGCAATCGCATCCGGCAACCTGGATATCGTTGACATCGAGTTGTGTAATGATGCCGATTTTATCCAATCCATCGTGGAAACAGCCGGAAATTCCAGCGTTCGCGTAATTCTTTCCTACCACAATTTTGAAATGACCCCTGATGAAACGTTTATTTTCGACACGCTTCTTAAGGCCCGGGATCTTGGCGCGGATATCGCCAAGGTAGCCGTGATGCCGAAGGGGCACCATGATGTACTTGCGCTCCTGAACGCCACATTAAAAGCGCGTGAACAAGGCTTGAAAATTCCAGCGATAACTATGTCCATGGGACCCCGGGGCAGACTATCACGACTGGCAGGCGGGCTGTTCGGGTCGGACATCACATTTGCCGGCGGCAGCACCTCTTCCGCACCCGGCCAGATGCCGATTGAAAGTCTCAGGCAAGCAATGGCTGTTCTTTACGATTAATCAGACCGTTGCCGCTTGCATCACCTTCTTGAATAATTTTCCTGTGGTTCAAATGAATCAACTCCTTTGAAATTATTTCTAAATCCCATATTCTTAAAATCGGAAACGTATGCTCCGGTTGTCATGAAGATATCATGGAAGCGACTATTAATGCAAGAATTGCCCTGCCGGAAAATTTGTGATACTTGTGATATTTATCAGTATAACTATTCTGTCTTGGTTTGGTTTAGGAATCTTCTATGGTTGGGGCTATTAGTATTTGCATTATCAGGCTACTTTAATTGGAAAGACAATAAGTCTGGAAGAATCATTAGAAGAGCTTGTTAATATGGATAGCTTCGGTGGAACAGGTGTAATGGTAATTAACGAATTTTGATGAGGAAATAGGAGAGATATGAAAATTTTAGTCGGATATGAAAAGTCAAATGTGGCTGATCACGCGTTGAAGCTCGCTATAAAACATGCCCGGGCGTTTGATGCCCAATTGGTCATCGTGACCTCCATGAAAGGGGGCTCGGAAGTACCCCGAGAAGTATTTTCCAAGGCTGAAAAGAACCTTGAGCAGGTCGAATCCGCTATCAGAAAAGAAGGTATTGCCTGTAAAACCAGTTTATCGGTTAAAGGATTGACGCCAGGTGAGGATCTCGTAGCAATTGCGAAAAAAAACGATGTGGAAGAGATCATCATCGGCGTAAAAAGACGATCAAAGGTGGGTAAAATGCTTTTCGGATCCAATGCCCAGTATGTTATTTTAAACGCACATTGTGCGGTAGTAGCAGTAAAATGAGTAATAAATGAGTACAGAATTGCCCATTGTCACTATTGAATATGACATTTCGAATATTCAATGTCTGAATGTGCAAAAAACTATAGATCATGTTCCTGGAGCGGACGTGGGAATCCCAGTGAAGCAGCAGCCCAATATTTGCTGTAAACATAAGGCTCATATTGGGTCGGTTTTTCCTGGAGCTCATTAAGCAAGGCATCTATTTCAATTCGTTTTTTATTGGTTTTCCAGTTGTTCCAGTCTTTCAGTGTTTCCCATATGCTGATCACCGTAACTTTGTTTGTGTTTTCGGCACAAATCAGGGTTTCGCCTGAAATGTAGCCTTTTTGATTCATTGCATTGATTGGAGATTTTTAAGATGTGAAAAAAAATCTTCTTCCTTGCCCGCAATCATGTCTCTTTTGATAAGAACTTTTACATGCATGGCACCCCCCTTTTATAAGGTACTTTTCTAAGATCGCTGGGCCTGAACTTCCCTCATCGTTTTCAAGACTTCAATGCTGCTTTTTAATCCTTTAACATATCTTGCCATATTTATTGCCCCACCTGCTATTTGAGCCAGCGCCTGAACAAAATTTATATCATCTAGCTTGAACTCCCAAGGTTCAGATGTATAAACACGCACTGCTCCCATTAATTTTCCCCCGACAACGATAGGCACCGATAGTATTGAGGATATTCCTTCTTTCTGTGCTTCTTTAGGATACTGGATTCTGGGATCATCCATAATATCATAAATCGCCACGGGTCCAGACTCTAACGATTGGGCAATGGATTGTAATGCACTCACAGGGCCTTTGTTTATATACTCTTCACTCAACCCGAATGAAGTGGCCAGCTCCAGTTCATTCGTTTTCCGGTTGAATAGAAACAAAGAACAACCTTTAACATCCAAAGCGGTTTTAATGCTTTCGACTATAATTAGCGCAACTTCTTCAGGATCTCTAGAATGCGAAATTGCCATTGCAACCTTAAGCATTGTCTCATAATTAACTATTTGTTTTTCCATGATGTTCCCTCCTCTGTTTATTTGCTATGGTTTTTGAATGAAACTAATCAGGCTTAGAGCATCTTTATCAATGCTACTTCATCAACTGTTTGATCAATACAATGGTGGGTGCAGCTCGCTTTAGCGTTACTCAGATGACTGTTCTCGACGAAGGGGTAAATTAAATCTATTGCCTAACAAAATTAATTGGGCCTATTTTGTTGGTCAAATACGGATTGTCCACTTGAGCGAAAATTCGACAGGAAACAATATTCAATTCTGTAAATAGAGAGCCGATTCAGGCAAGATAGAATAGCGATTCAGAAAAAGATTATAAATAAACATACCCTTGTCGACGAAGCTTGTCAATCATCATCAGGGGCTTCGGCGAGCTTTGTGAAAACATAGGGACAAAATAAGAGAATTGTACGAGGAGGCCGCTCAAAATCTATGAGCTATCTTATCATCTGCACGGTGGCGTTTGCCGTATCCGGTCTGGCACTTTTTTCGGGGTTCGGGTTAGGGACGCTGCTAATGCCTATGTTTGCTCTCTTTTTCCCCGTTGAAGTGGCGGTGGCCGCAACGGTCGTTGTCCATCTGGCCGACAATATCTTCAAAGTGATCCTGGTGGGAGGAAAAGCTGATCCCAAAGTGGTCCTGAAATTCGCATTATGGGCCTCAGACAGTTTCACTTTCGCACAGGGATCACCCATCCACTTTCGGGGTCACCTTTTTATTGGTTATAATCCCGAAAAATAATGCATAGCGGGGATTTTGATCTCATCTCAATGTAATCTCTATATTCCGGCAGCGGATCTCATGCATGTGGCGTGCAAGGCGTTTCTTTACTCCTTTCCTGACCTTGTGGTATGCTGGCAGTGAGGTGATATTTGACAATAGTTTTAGATTGATCCATATACGTCAGGTCCGTATAAAGAAACCAAACTCCACGGGATAGGCAACCGAATCCGAAAAGGGAAATTCGACAACCAATTCTGTGCAGGCTTTTTATCCTTGACCTATCTTTTAATAATATGTATGAACCATGGCTCCTGATTTAGGGAAACTATTAAACCGGAGGAAAATAAAAATGAATAAAGGCGAATTGATCAATGAAGTGGCTAAAGTAGTCTCTTCCAAAAAAGAAGCTCAGGCTGCGGTAGATTGTGTTTTATCAGAAATTATTGGCGCACTGGGGAAAAATGAAGCCGTTCAGCTTGTAGGATTTGGGACCTTTAAGGTCAACAAGAGAAGCGCAAGAGAGGGTAGAAATCCGCAAACTGGAGAGACCATGCAGATTGCAGAGAAAATGGTCCCGAAGTTTGTCCCGGGAAAAGCCATGAAGGATGCTGTAAACAAATAGAGGAAGGTGAAGGTTAGGGCAAAGGGATCCAGATATTAATGTCCATATGCGCGGGTGTGTAATCAATATATCCATATCCACGGGATAGGCACTGCATGCCGACACGAGAATTCCCTCGCTCCCTTTCTTGATTAATCATAAAAAATCGTTCTGAACTAAAAAATATGTGAATTTAACTTGAAAATTAACAATATTAAGTTTATTTGTTACATAATCATTAAAGGTCCGGTTAGAATGAAGGATCGGTTTCGCACTGAAGGAAAGATCCATTTGCCAGAGGGGCAGCCCGAAGTTTGGAACTATGAATAATCTCTATAAGGAGTGTGCAACTATGGCTGATGGAATTGTAAAATGGTTTAACGCAAGTAAAGGCTTTGGCTTCATTGAGCAGGAAGACGGTCCGGATGTATTTGTTCATCATTCTGGTATTAATGCGAGTGGCTTCAAATCTCTTGATGAAGGCGACCGAGTAACATTTGATATTGAGCAGGGACCCAAAGGTCCTTCCGCCACAAATGTAACAGTCGTATAGTACAATCTTTCTTAAACATTGAAATAAAAAAGGGCATTCCTTGAAATATTAGGTGATGCCCTTTTTTATTTTTTCCACCCAAAAACAACGATATGATTCCGTGTATCGCAATGTTTTAGCCAACAACCAAGAGCTATTTGGAATCTATCTCAGCCCGTAGCCGATTGATGGTGTTTCTGGCATTGCCTAATTCTGACACCAGCCGATTACGGTCACGGCTTATTTCATCAAACTCAATATTGAGTTCGGCCAGCTTCATCTGTAGCCAAGCATCATGGGGATATTTTTTGACAATTTCTTTGATAATTTTTCTCATACATTTTTGGTAACACGGCGGACGCCAAAATACAAAATATTCAACAAGATTCGCTTGGCCTGACAATGACTGATTATGGTATCAGCAATTTAGCTATACTGGTCTTACTCCATCTATCGGTAATTGGGTGATATTTGGTTTTCTGTCATGATATCACCCTGAAACAACCTTGAACCAGCTAATACCTTGACCCACCCACCCAAAGCATGTATTGATCTTATAGCACACTTGAATCACACCTGGTCTGATGCTGAGCCCTTTAAAACACACTTGAGCTGGTCTCATTCTCGACCTGTAAGCACCTTTCAAAGACATATCATCTTCTTTCAAACCACAAACCAGAAGGTGATCCACATGCCCCCAGAACAAAGAGTCACACGCAAACTTAGAGCGATCCTCAGTGCTGATGTCAAAGGCTACTCCATCCTCATGGCTGATGATGAGGTTTTTACAATCAAGACGATCAAAGAATACCGGGACATCATATCCCGCTGCATCGAGCAACACAATGGTCGTGTGGTGGACAGTCCCGGTGATAATGTACTGTCCGAATTTGCCAGTGCGGTAGATGCGGTACAGTGTGCAGTGGAAATTCAAAAACAATTGAAAATAGAAAATGACCGGCTTGTAGAGGACAAAAGGCTGGAGTTCAGAATTGGTGTGAACATCGGTGATGTTGTTCAGGATGAGGATCGTATCTATGGTGATGGTGTTAACATTGCTGCAAGGATAGAAGGTTTGGCAGATCCGGCTGGCATATGTGTATCCCGAGGTGCCTACGATCAGATAAAAAAGAAGCTGGTTTTCGGTTTTGAATATATTGGGGAACACCCTGTAAAAAACATATCTGAACCAGTAAGAGTTTACAAAGTCCTGATGGACTCTGATTCTCCAAAGCCTTTAGTGGCTGAACCTCTTGAGTTGCCGGACAAACCATCTATTGCGGTTTTGCCGTTCGATAATATGAACAAAGATCCTGATCAGGAATACTTTAGTGATGGTCTGACTGAGCAGATCATCAATGGATTGTGCAAGGTGAACAACCTTTTCGTAATTGCAAGAAACTCATCCTTCGCCTACAAAGGCCAATCGATTAGCGTCAAGCAGATTGCCCGGGAATTGGGTGTCAAATACATACTTGAAGGAAGCGTTCAGAAAGCTGGAGATCGAGTACGGATAACAGCACAATTGATCAATGCCACAACCGGTTATCACATGTGGTCAGAACGCTATGACCGGGATCTGTCTGACATATTTGCTTTGCAAGATGAAATCACGATGAAGCTCATTTCTGCAATGATGGTAAACCTAACTGCCGGGGAACAGGCTCGTCTCTGGGAAGGAGGAACAACAAATATACAAGCCTATGATAGACTTATGCGAGGACACAATTGTTTTATTCGCAATAACGAAAAAGATAATAAACAGGCACAGCAATTTTATAAGGAGGCCATCAAAATCGATAAGGATTGGTCCTTCCCTTACGCCATGATAGGCTTTACACATCTTTTTAATCTCCTTTACAGGTGGAGTAAGTCTCCAATAAAATCCTTTGAGGAAGCCGAGAAAAATGTTGAAAAAGCTCTTATCCTGAATGCTTCTCTTGATATAGCCCATAGCTTGTTGGGATGGATCTATCTGTTTAAGAGGCAACATGACATGGCAATTAAAGAAGGAGAGCGAGCTATTGAGCTTAACCCTAATGGGGCTGAAGCCCACGGACAATTGGCATTTATCCTTTGTTTGTCAGATGAAACAGAATTAGCTATCAAGTTGCTCAAGAGGGCACTTCGGCTCGATCCAATTCCACCCCCTCATTTTTATATCATTCTGGCAATGGCTTACCGAAACAAAGGACGATATGAGAAAGCAATAGAGTTATCTGAAAAGGGTCTTGTTGGCAATCCTGATCAGCTTGCGGTGTATCTTACTTTAGCCGCTTCCTACTGGTTTTTAAACCAAACTGAAAAGGCACACAAGGCTGTCGAGGAAGTCCTGAGAATAGATCCGAACTTCTCTCTTGAATATCACGCAAAGACGATGCCATATAAGAACCAGGAAACTGGGGATAAATTTGCTGATGCACTTCGCAAGGCAGGTCTCCCCGACTGACCATTTCTACAATTTTTATATACGACAGGCCGTTGATTACTCCAACAAAACGGTAGATATAAGACCCCTGAAATTTTGCCGGTGTGCGATTATTATCACAACCGGCCGTATCTTGCATTTATAGGATTCTCCCATGATACGTTGGGCATGACCAGATGGTATCGGCAATATTGCAATAGATTCCAAAATACAAGATGTTCTCCATCACAGGTTGATGCCAACATGGAATATCGGCGAGGTAGATTTATTACTGAACTCACTGTAACCCCATATATTGCACCCACCCCGAAAGTATTGAAAGAGAGGCCTCACCGATGAAACTCATTTTTGTCAACATTATGCACGATTTGTACAATCTTGATTCGACAGCGAACATCTCCCAACCGCCAGTGCCGCTTGGGGTCTTGAACTCCGTAACGCCCAAAGCCATCGAGACGGCCCTGATTGACGAGCAGACGGACAGGGTTCGATACGACGGCGATGTGTTTGCATTTACCCTGGCGACCCAGTTCACCGGCAAGGCATACCGTTATGCTGACGACCTGCGCGCTGCCGGCAAGAAAGTCATCATGGGCGGCATTCATGTCACCGTCCGCCCGGAGGAGGCCATGCGCCACGCGGATGCCGTGGTAACCGGTGAGGCCGAAACCCTCTGGCCGACGGTCTGCGCGGACCTTCTGGCGGGAACACTCAAGGAGCGGTACACCGGCTCGCCCACGCCTCCCTTGCGGATGGTGCCAACCGACTACCGTTTCTTCGGGGACCGGCCTTATCTCACGCCGGCCTCTCTCTTTGCTACCCGGGGTTGCAACCACCGGTGCTCTTTCTGCGTGAGTTCACGCTTCATGGGGCCGTTTCGGGCCAAACCGCTGGCGGTGCTCGAAAGGGAGATCGATCAACTGCAGGAACTCTATCCAGCCGCGCACCTGCAGTTCACGGACGACAACCTTCTGGCCGATCGGGGCCACGCTGCTGAGGTGCTCGCCTTGCTGCGTCGGAAGAAGCGACGTTTTGTCACGATGATGACGCTCGACCAGTTCTGCGACAGTGCCCTCATGCAGGAAATGGCCAATTCCGGTTGCCTGGGTGTGGCGGTGGGGGTCGAATCCGTGGACGACGATAATTGTCTTTCCGTGGGCAAGCGACAAAACGTAGGCCAACCATTCCCGGAGGCCGTCCGCAGCGCGAACGAACTGGGGATCCAGGTAGCCGCCCTCCTCATGGTGGGCCTCCCTCACGACACACCGGAAAAGCTTGTGCGCACCCAACGCTACCTTGAAGAGGTTCCGTGCGCACTGTACGACCTGCGCGTTCTGCGCATCTATCCAGGTTCCCCGCTCTACGACAGCATGCTCTCCAGCGGTAACGTGACGGACGCCTGGTGGCTGGGAAAAGAACCCGTAACGACCAACTATTTTCTTCCCGGTCACCTGCGCGTGCACTTCAAGCACCCCCACTTCAGCCCGATGCAGCTTCAGCAGTCGACGCTCAAGCTCACGAGCGAACTAGACAGGATGAACGCTGGCGCCGTTGCGAACGTGATGCGCGTCGGCCGCCGGGGAGGCGCGAAGAAGTTTGCGGCCTTGATCTTGGCTGCCAGAAGCCGGGTGGCGAAGCAGGCGCGGGGGCTTCTGGCGCAGGTGGAACAGTCCATGGAAACGGAAACGCCGCTGGCCCGAGCCACCTCTGAGTAGCACGTTACCGAATCATTAGCATCGTTCCTACTGTTGCTGCATTTTGAGGACTTCTCGGGTGGTGGATTACTTTATTCGATTTTCACCTGAACACTGACATGATCAAATGTTTCTGATATGTTTAAGAAATTGAGATTATTTCTAATTTAATAATTGGCAAAAAGTAGTTTAATCTCTTATGAAAGATAGCATACCTAACTTATTGAGTGGATTCCGCCTTATTGCGGCGCCTCTTATGCTCTATCTATCTTGGATGGGTTGTCGAATAACTTTTCTTGCTTTACTTGTGCTTGCTTTATTATCGGATGCAATTGATGGTTTTATTGCGAGAAGACTAAACATTAATTCTGATATAGGGGCTAAACTAGACAGTTGGGGAGATTTGGCAACTTATCTTACAGTGCCGATTTGTATTTGGTGGCTATGGCCAGAGATAGTGAAACAAGAGGCACTCTTTGTAATAATAGTGCTCGGAGCATATATTGTGCCGTTAATAGCTGGTTTCGCAAGGTTTCGAAAGCTACCAAGCTATCACACGTGGGGGGCCAAAATATCCGCAGTTTTGATGAGCATTGCTGTTTTTACTCTGCTAATGACAGATATTTCATTGCCTTTCAGATGTGCTGCTTTAGTCCAAGCTTTAGTAGCGTGTGAGGAGGTGGCTATTACATTGAAACTACCTGAGTTAAAGAGCAACGTTAGATCTGTTTGGCACGTTAAAAAAATTAATAACAGAGACCGAAGACATACATAGTTTTTAGGAAATTTTCATAACCTTTTTATTCGACCATAATTTCAAACCGGTTCAAACGAGCAAGTTACATACACTTGTGACATCATACAGGGTGCTATGAACCTGAGATATGTATCACATGCTATCGCTGGAAAATTAAGCCAACCATAAACTGCAATAGCTCCAACAAAACGGTCGTCCATCAGGCACCTGAAAAATTACCGGTGTGCGATTACTATCACCACCGACCATATCTTGCATTGGTAGGGGCTCCCGTGGTACGTTGGGGATGGCCAAATGGTATCGGCAATAATTTCGTTAATTTTGATAACTGGACATCTCTCCATTTATCACCGGTTGGCCTAAAAGTGGAATACTGCCAAGATATATGGCCGTTTTCAAAGTGTGTTTTTCGTGCAATGGTTTCAATGTGAAAGCGATTTTTAGTTGATACTGACAAATGAGCTTGACTTTTATCAACCCATTCCACTATAAAAAGTATTACACGCTAAAATACATCTAATAACTGTCTT
>QMMS01000041.1 GCA_003647375.1 Deltaproteobacteria bacterium | reverse complement strand
GTAGGCGTCGGCGCTTCTCGCGTGCGAGACCTGTTTGTACAAGGCAAAAAGAACGCCCCGTGCATCATCTTCATCGATGAAATAGACGCCGTCGGGCGTCACCGGGGAGCCGGACTTGGGGGTGGTCATGACGAAAGGGAGCAAACCCTCAACCAACTCCTCGTTGAAATGGATGGTTTCGAATCAAACGAGGGCGTAATCTTGATATCAGCCACGAACCGACCCGATGTTCTGGATCCGGCGCTGCTGCGGCCCGGCAGGTTTGATCGCCAGGTGGTCGTACCGTTGCCCGACATCAGAGGCAGACAAAAAATTCTGGAAGTTCACATGAAAAGAACACCCATTGCAGCGGATGTCAACGTCACCATACTGGCCAAGGGAACGCCCGGTTTCTCAGGGGCGGATCTGGAAAACCTTGTCAACGAAGCCGCCCTGATTGCCGCTAAACGAAACAAAGAGAAAATCGACATGGCCGATTTTGAAGATTCCAAGGACAAGGTGTACATGGGTCTGGAAAGAAAATCCAAGGTCATCAAGGAGGAAGATCGCAAGACAACCGCTTACCACGAGGGAGGACATGCACTGGTAGCTCGCCTTCTTCCCTATACGGACGCGGTCAACAAAATCACCATCATACCAAGGGGTCGGGCAGCGGGTATAACCTGGTTCCTCCCTGAAGAGCGGGACTTCAAATACAAAGACCAGCTGCAGAGTGACCTGGCGGTCGCCTTTGGTGGACGTGTTGCCGAAGATATCGTTTTCAAGCGGATCAGTACGGGCGCCTCCAATGATATCAAGCAGGCCACCGACCTGGCCCAAAAAATGATTCGTGTCTGGGGCATGAGCGAAAAACTGGGACCCCTTTCCTATGCCAAAGAAGAAGAACAGATTTTTCTGGGCAGGGAGATTTCTCAGCACAGAGACTATTCCGAAGCCACTGCCAAAAAGATAGATGACGAGGTCAACAAACTCATCGGTGAAGCATATGAAAAAGCCACGGCGGTCCTGAAGGAGAACATCGATATCCTGCATAAGCTTGCGGAAAGTCTCCTTGAAAAAGAAACGGTATTGGGTGCCGAGCTGGATGAACTCATCACCTCCATGAGACCCGGCATTGAACTCCCATCACTGGCTACGGCAGAAAAAGAAGAACCTGACAAAGCCGCCTCAGAGTCCGGCGAATAATGCGGGAAGGGGTCTGATTCAATCCTATAAGGGATTAATATTATGCACATTCAGCGTGTGATAAATTCTAAATCCGAATACGGAATAAACGCGACGTTATCGCTCCTTCGCAAAAAGTGAAAATCAATACCTGATGATAGGAACTGAACCGCGTATGGCATCATCCGATCTGGTATGGGGGAAACATCGATTGGCATTCGGCACACGCCCCCTCATCATGGGTGTACTCAATGTCACGCCGGATTCCTTCTCAGACGGCGGTAGTTTTTTTTCCACCCGGGATGCGGTTTCCCAGGCAGAAAAGATGGTCCGGGAAGGTGCCGACATCATCGATATCGGCGGTGAGTCCACTCGGCCGTTTTCCGAGACCGTCTCCGAAACAGAAGAGATCAGACGCGTTATTCCGGTTGTCGAAGCTTTGGCACATCACGTCAAGATTCCCATTTCAATCGATACGACCAAAGCAGCAGTTGCCGGACATGCTTTGAATGCCGGCGCATCCATCATTAATGATATCAGTGCCCTTCGGGCAGATCCTGCGTTGGCCGAAGTGGCCGCAGCCAGTAGTGTGCCCATTATCCTGATGCACATGAAAGGCACACCCGGTAATATGCAGATTTCACCCACGTATGACGATCTGTTTGGTGAAATCTACGCTTTTCTGGAACAGGCTGTTGCCACAGCGAAAGAAAAGGGGATTCAACGGTCCAAGATCATCATTGACCCCGGTATCGGCTTCGGTAAAACCGTCCGGCATAACCTTCTGCTTCTGAAATACCTTACCAACTTCAAGACAATGGGATTGCCTGTTTTGATCGGGCCATCCAGAAAGGCTTTTGTACGAAAACTCCTGAAGCCGGACCACCTGACGGATATCGACCCACAGCTTCCCATAGTGGAAACCGGCACACAGGCGGCGGTTGCCATCGCTGCATTGAACGGAGCCGATATTGTTCGTGTGCACAATGTTGCCGGCACGCTTGCCACGTTGAAAATTGTGGCCGCTACCCAGGCGGCCAAGCCGGAGTAACACGCTGCTCCTAAAATAATATTTGTAGATTGTGAGGGAAACCTATGCTTTTTGTCATTGATGTCGGAAATACCAATATCGTTCTGGGTGTATACAGCGGGAAAACACTCTTAAAAAGCTGGCGGGTTCGTACCGAGAGGAACACCACGGAAGACGAATTCAATATTCTTGTAGCAAATCTGTTTTTGGGCAGCGGGTTCATGCTTGACGAAATTGAAAAAACCCTTGTCTCATGTGTCGTGCCGCCAATGGTTACGATTCTTGATTCTTTCTGTCGTAAATACCTGGGGCATTCACCCCGCTGGGTCAATGCAAAATCTTACGCGCAGATGCCCATACGGATCTCCAACCCATCTGAGCTGGGGGCGGATCGAATCGTCAATGCTGTCGCCGCCTATCATAAATACCAAACCAGTCTGATCGTCATCGATTTCGGAACAGCCACCACCTTTGACGCAATCTCTCAAAAGGGTGAGTATCTTGGGGGCGCCATCAGTCCCGGAATAATCATTTCGTCGGAAGCACTCTTTCTGAAAGCTTCAAAGCTCCCAAGGATCGAAATCTTTGAGCCACCGGAACATGTTGTCGGCAAAGACACCGGCCAGAGCCTTAAAGCCGGCATCATCTACGGATATGCCGGGCTGGTGGACGGTATTGTCAAACGCATGACAGCAGAGATGGGAACAAACCCCAAAGTTGTAGCCACAGGAGGATTGGCATCACTCATCAGCCATGTCTCTGAAACCATAGAGACCGTAGAGCCTGACCTGACGCTGGAGGGATTACGGATTATCAGTAACTCCCAATAAAATCGCTTCGCGATTTTATTGCATATCTAGAGATTTTTCCAGTTCCTGAATTCTGGCTTGAATAGTCGGTTTCTCATCCTCTGGCACATCTGGATCTTCAAGACGCTTTCGGAGACTAAGGAGTATCATCTCTTCCCGGTAGTCTGCACATGTGTAGGAATGGATGTTTGACATGCAGGCTTAAACCAGTGTTTCTTTGTATATGCGGTAAAACATTTCATAGTCCGTAATACTTCTCGATAAAATCTTCTCGATATCTTTGATATTCTTTTTGTTGATGACGAGATTGACACTCTTACAGAAAGCCATCATATGGTCCATGGTACGAAAGCGGTCGCTAATCAGCGCAATAAACATATTCCGCCGCACATCCATATGAAGCCGTTCGAGGTAAATCAAAACACCATTTCGTTCCGGGTCTTTGGTACCAAAATATTCGTCCACCACAACCAGATCATATGCCTTGTACCGAAGACTTCTCAATGCATCCCGGTTGCCTTTGGCCTCACTGACATGATACTCCAAGAGCTCCAGAGCTCGGACGATACCATCGCGGACAACGGTATCCGATTCACAGACCAAGGCGATCTTCCCCTCTTCCTCGATAAAGTCAAACGGTTTTTCTGAGGTTTCAAAGTCGTCTTCTTCAAAGCTGAATTCTGCTGCCACGCTGTCTACTTCACCATCCGTTGCTGCGTTTGTCGCCTCCAAAGCCTTGATGGAGATTGTTTTCTTACATTTCGGGCATGGAAGTGTAGCGCTCTTTCCCCTGGGTATCGTTTCATCAGGAATCTTGAATTTGCTCTGGCAATTTTCACAGGTTATGTCCATAAAGCACCCTCTCCATTACATTTTCCTTTCATATTCTCTGTCCATATGCAGGGAATCAATATCAGTCGTCGTTTCTCCCCTGGCCGATTTGACAGTGTCGATCCCTCTGCCGGTAACACCTTTGCGTGATGAATACGCCAGGGCGTTTTCCTGCGAAATGAGTCCCTGTTCGTACAGACCCACCAAAAAGTCATCAAAAGTCGTCATGCCAAACGGTTTTCCAGCCTGCATGATCTCATAGAATGTTTTTCCTTCAGATTCTCCCTGCAAAATGCTATCTTTCACCCGTAGATTTGAACCCAGCATTTCAAAAGCCGCCACCCTGCCCCCGCCGACTTTGGGAACCAGCCGCTGGGATACAATCCATCGGACAGTATCTGCAAGACGTATGCGAACCTGATTCTCTTCTTCGATACTGAACATTCCCAATATGCGGTTAATGGTTTGACCTGCATCGACGGTATGGAGCGTCGTCAACACCAGATGGCCGGTTTCTGCAGCGCTCAGACCGATTTCCACTGATTCACGATCCCGCATTTCACCCACCAGGATGACTTTGGGTGCCTGCCGCAAAGCAGCCCTCAGGCCATTGGAAAACGAATCGAAATCGGTTCCCAATTCGCGCTGGTTAAATGTGGATTTTTTATGTGGGTGCTGATATTCAATCGGGTCTTCGAGGGTGACGATGTGCACGGATTTTTTTTCATTGATGACCTCGAGAATCGCGGCCAACGATGTCGTCTTTCCGGAGCCGGTGGCACCGGTGACAAATACGATGCCATTCAACTCATCGGCTATTTTATAGAAGACTTCCGGAAGTCCCATTTCTTTGATGGTGGGAACCTTTGATTCCAACTGCCGCAACACCACCGAATAATTGCCCTGCTGTGAAAAGACATTGACCCTGAAGCGCGCCTTTCCCGGTAGACTGTAGGACATGTCACATGAGCCATGAGATATCAGAGTTTCGGTCAGACGGCGGTCTTTGTTCACCAGATTCAAGGCGACAATTTCACTCTGAAACGGCGTCAGCTCCTTGATTGGCGGGACCATGTCGACCGGAACCAACTGACCGGAACTTTCAACTTGAAGGGATCTTCCAACAGTTAAATTCAAGTCCGACACATTGGTATGAGAATCCAACATTCTCGTAAGAATATGATCGACTTCCTGTTTTCTCATCTGATTACCTCCCTCTCATGAAGATATCGCAAAATTTGAGATGACTTCATGTTATGCCTCCGTAAAATCCGCAGGAGGCTCTCTCAACAGTGGACGAAATTTAGCCTTGTCGTTTGCCTTTTGGTAGGCAGAATCTCCAGTAATCCATCCCTTGTTGTAAAGATCCATAATGGCTTCATCGAGCAACTGCATGCCGTATTTTTTCCCGGTCTGTATCATCGAATTGAGCTGATGGGTCTTTGATTCTCTAATCAGGTTTCGCACCGCCGGTGTGGCAATAAGAATCTCGAGTGCAGGGCATCTGCCTTTTTTGTCTGACCGCTTGAAAAGAACCTGGGCAACAATGGCGCGGACGCCATCTGCCAGGGTCGATCGAATCTGGGCCTGCTCATTGGAAGGAAACACCTCGACAATTCGATCTACAGTCTTGGCCGCACTGGTGGTATGCAGGGTTCCAAAAACGAGATGGCCGGTGGACGCAGCTTCGATAGCCAGTGAAATAGTTTCCAGGTCGCGCATTTCGCCCACCAGAATAATATCGGGGTCTTCCCGAAGGGCTCCCCGAAGGGCCGCACTGAAAGACTTGGTGTGAATACCGACCTCCCGGTGGTTCACAAGACAAGAGATGCTGTTGTGAACAAATTCGATGGGATCTTCAACGGTAATAATATGGTCATGCCGTGTCTTGTTTGCCTCATCAATGATGGCGGCTAGGGTGGTTGACTTACCGCTACCCGTTGGTCCTGTGATAACGACGAGACCTCTAGGGAGGCTTGAGAGCTTTTTAATAACCGGTGGCAAACCCAAGTCCTCCGCCGTCATGATCGTGCTCGGAATTTCTCTAAAAACAGCCCCGACACCATTTTTCTGCATAAAAAAATTGGAGCGGTAGCGTGCCAACCCCGGAATCTCATATCCGAAATCGACATCGCCCGTTTCTTCGAACACCTTGATCTTTTCCTCGGGGGTAATCTCATAAAGCATCCCTCGAAGGTCGTCGTTGCTCAGCACCTTATATTTGACTCTCTCGATATCGCCCCTGACTCTTAGGGCCGGCGGCTGGCCCGCCACAAGATGAAGGTCTGATGCCCCTTGTTCATGCATCAATTTAAAAAAAGCATCGATCTTAGCCATGGGTTACTCCTCATATTTATGGATCCTTAGTATATTACACCAGTGACATCGCCATCCTGCTCAGGCTGCTGACCAAGAACGTTCGAAGAAAAATCACTGCCATAAAAATCAAAATCGGCGAAAAATCAATGCCGCCCATATTGACGGGTATTCGCTTGCGAATGGGATAGAGGATCGGTTCTGTAACATTATGAATAAAACGTACAATGGGGTTGAACGGGTCCGGGTTCACCCATGACAACAAAGCCCGGGCGATGACAATCCACATAAATGCAAGGAGAACGATGTCAAGCACCTTGGCTACAGCCATCAAGAAATAGCCAATAATATACATAAAATAACACAGCCCTTCGATCTTTTTTTTCTCGCCCGATTTATAAGATTAACTTTAAGCTGAACCGCAATAGCGAGCGCATTCCCTGTAGCTTGCTACGGGGAATGCGAGCGAATCTAAATTAGACAGAATTCCTTACGGTCGATGCGAAGCACTGCCGCACGGCAGAACATTCCTCGCAGCTTGCTGCGAGGTTCTTCAATTGAGCGATTTTGATGTCAAACCTAAGTACATAATGAACAAGAAGTCAAGAATTTTCATATAAAGCCGCCGGCCCCAAACAAGGGAAAAGTCTGCCTGAACAGCCTTTTTTCTTGATTATTACGAACTTCGTAATTACTGTATGGTCCGTTTTGTTTCATCCATACCTGACACGATTTTTTGCCGTTTTTCTCGTGTAAACCCATATTGGTGCACTGTGAAATGGCGACGGGGGGGGGTATGCATTAATGTCTACAGGAGAAATTACAATGCTTCAGGGGAAAAAAATCTGTTTTATAGGCACCGGCAACATGGGCGAAGCGCTGGTGAGCGGACTGGTTTCAAATTCCACCAGACCCGAGGATATCATTTGTACCGACGTACGCGAATCTACCTTGACGCTTATCGCTGAAAAGTATCAGGTCCGCACTACCACGGACAACCAGGCTGCCATTAAATCATCTGAGATTGTCATTTTTGCGGTCAAACCACAGATACTGGCCCTTGTGCTTAAAGAGACCGCCGAATACCTGGACATGAGCAAACTGATTATTTCCATCGCCGCCGGCGTACCGCTCGCTGCGATTGAATCCTGTCTCAACAAGGAACTGCGGCTTATTCGGGTCATGCCGAATATCGCAGCATTTGTAAAGGAGAGCGCCACAGCCATTGCCCCGGGCAGGAATGCCGGCAAAGAGGATATCGCCATGGCAAAAGCCATCTTCGATTCAGTCGGCAGATCTGTTTTTATCGATGAAACGAATCTGATGGATGCCATCACCGGTTTGAGTGGCAGCGGTCCGGCATACATTTTTCTGATTGTCGACGCCATGGCTGATGCCGGCGTCAAGATGGGACTCTCCAGACAAGATGCCCTGTTCCTTTCCATGCAGACCGTTCTGGGGTCTGCCAAGGTCCTGCTCGAAACCAAAGAGCATCCCGGGCAACTCAAAGACAGGGTCACTTCACCGGGTGGAACCGCTATTGCCGGGATTCACACACTCGAAATGGGGGGGCTCCGGACAACCTTGATCAATGCAGTGGAAGCAGCGACCAATCGATCCAAAGAGCTCGGGCAATTGATGATAAAGCATTTCGCCGAAAACGGCATCAACAAGTAAATATCATGTTTACCGAAACCGTTTCATATTCCGCCGCTTTTGTGGCCGGGCTGCTGTCCTTTTTTTCTCCGTGTGTCCTCCCGCTGATACCGGCCTACTTTACCTTTATTTCCGGGATGACCCTGGAAGAACTTACCGATGGCTACAATGCTGAGATCCGCAGGAAAGTCTTCTTCTCGACCATGTCTTTTATTGCGGGCTTCTCGGTAATTTTCATACTACTGGGGGCTTCCGCGTCTTATCTCGGTGGGCTGACACATGATTACCGGGGCATCATCCGTGTTGTCGGTGGGGCTTTGATCGTCATACTGGGAATTCATTTGACGGGTATTGTCCGAATTCCTTTCCTTGAATTTGAAAAAAAGTTTCATTTGAAACAAAAACCATTGAATCTTTTTGGAACATTTCTGGTGGGCATGGCATTCGGTGCCGGATGGAGTCCCTGCACAGGACCACAACTCGGCTCCATTCTCGCTCTGGCCATGGGCAAGGGAACCGTCTGGAACGGCATCGGACTTTTAAGTACCTACTCGGCGGGAATGGCACTTCCCTTTGTGGTCATATCTATCTTTATTAATTATATGCTTGTATTTGTCAGGAAAGCCTCCCGTTTCATGCCGGTATTCAACAGGGTCGCCGGAACCATCTTGATCCTCATCGGCCTGCTTCTCCTTGCAGACAAGCTCTATCTTCTAACAGGAACAGGATAGCCCATCATGAAAAATCGAATAAAACTTACCGTATGCATAACAGCAGCCCTGCTGATATGGGCTGTCGCCATACCGGTAACCGCTGCAGACCAGATCAAGTGGTATTCCCATGAAGAGGGGACGGCTCTCGGGATTTCGGAAAGTAAGAAAGTCTTTATCAATTTCTATGCGGACTGGTGCAAATTCTGCAAAACCATGGACCTGAAGACCTTTCAGGATGCCGGCATCATCTCTTATTTAAATTCACACTTCATCTCTGTAAAGGTCGACGTGGAACGAGAAAAATCGGTTGCAAAAAAATATAACATCAACCCCCTGCCGGACTCCTGGTTTCTATCCGAAAAGGGAGACGTTATCGGGAATAAACCGGGGTATCTATCAACCGAAGACCTGATGCCGATTCTCCAGTTTATCAAGACGGAAAGCTTTTTAAAGATGAGTTACCTGCAGTTCAAGGAGAGCCTGTAAACCCCAAGGTTGCATAAACAACATGGCAAAGGATAGTTAATGGGCCGTTATATTCATGTGCAAAGCTTCTATCGATAGGGGTCTCCCTGCCTCGAAAATCTCCGGACAAGTCGAATAGATATGGAAAGAATGACAGAAAAGCACATGAGTAAAAGGCTAACCGGTACCCATAGATGCAAATAGTATTCTGAATTTTCCCGTGCGACCCATAAACCACAAGCACTGAACAGCAACACCATGATCATCAGCACAATGGCCACGAAACAGAGCGCCTCGGAGTCATACCATGGTGAAATGGTTTTTCTGAACAATGGGCTTCGGTCGGATCTCATAACCTGACCCATACCATGCGTATCGCCAGCATATCAAGTAAAAGTGATTGGATCACAACATGTTGTAATATTTATGTTGACAAGTATCAACATGTTGTTGTAGAAGCGGTTTCATCCTTCAGTACCCAACGCGTGGTACGTTGACTCCAAAAACCTTCAATTTACAAGTGACGCATTCTTAGCAGGACAAGAATTTGATGATTTTCTGCTTTGGTTTTTCAATGAAAACAGGAGATTTTTCGGCGATCTCCCCAACAATACAGGCGAGAGGAAAAAACACGTGTTCGAGCAGATAAAGAAACGGGACGGTAGAGTTCAGGAATTCGATTCAAAAAATATCACACAAGCCATCACCAAAGCGGGAAAAGCGACCGAAGAATTTACCGAAAGAGAAGCCAAAAAACTGACGCTTCGCGTCCTCACCCTGGCCCATGAACTCAGGCTGACTTCGACACCCGAAGTGGAAGAAATTCAGGACATCGTCGAAAGAGTTCTGCTCGATTCACCTTTTTACAAGACGGCCAAGGCATATATCCTTTATCGGGAGCAACACGCCCAGATCCGCCGAATTGCCACAGAAGCCAATGTCGACCTGGTTGAACACTATATCCAAAAACTGGACTGGAAAATTAAAGAGAACAGCAATATGTGCTATTCTCTGCAGGGACTCAACAATTACATCAGCTCGGATATCACCTCGGAATATTGGCTCAACAGTATCTATCCCCCGGAAATAAGGCGGGCGCACAAAAGTGGTGACTTGCACATACACGACCTCAGCCTCCTGTCCGTCTACTGTGTTGGCTGGGATCTGCAAGACCTCCTCGTCATTGGTTTCAGGGGGGTTGAGGGCAAGGTTGAAAGTGCCCCACCCAAGCATCTCAGATCAGCGCTGGGTCAAATCGTCAACTTTTTTTACACACTGCAGGGAGAGGCAGCCGGCGCCCAGGCCCTATCGAATTTCGATACATTACTCGCGCCCTTTATCCGCTACGACAATCTCGACTACAAAGAGGTCAAACAGGCGCTACAGGAATTCATTTTCAATATCAACATCCCGACACGGGTGGGGTTCCAGACACCCTTTACCAACATTACCATGGATCTCTATGTTCCATCTATCCTCAAGGACCATCCGATTATCCTGGGAGGCGAAGAAAAAGATATCACCTATGCCGACTTTCAACCGGAGATGGACATCCTGAATATGGCTTTTGCAGAGATTATGATGGAAGGCGATGCCAAAGGACGGGTCTTTACCTTCCCCATACCGACGTATAACATTACTAAAGACTTTGACTGGGAGAATCCCAATCTGGACATGGTATGGAAAATGACCGGCAAATACGGCATTCCCTATTTCTCCAATTTCGTCAATTCGGATATGTCGCCTGAAGACGCACGATCCATGTGCTGTCGGCTTCGCCTTGACAACCGTGAACTTCTAAAAAGAGGCGGTGGTTTGTTCGGTGCCAATCCGCTCACCGGATCCATCGGCGTTGTCACCATCAACCTGCCGAGGATTGGCGTTTCATCAGAAAATAAAACCGAATTCTTCCAGACCATCCAGGAAAATATTCTTCTCGCCATCGAAAGCCTCGCCATCAAACGAAAGATCCTCGAACGATTTACCGAAAAGAATCTCTATCCATATTCCAAGTTCTATCTGAGAGACATCAAGAAAGGCTCCGGCCTCTACTGGAAAAATCATTTTTCAACCATCGGTATCATCGGCATGAACGAAGCGTGCATGAATTTTATGGGGGAAGGTATCGCCAGCAGATCCGGCCACGCATTTGCGCTGGAAGTTATGGATTATATCCGTGATATCATTGCCGAGGTTCAAGAAGAAACAGGCGATATCTTCAACCTTGAAGCAACACCGGCGGAAGGAACTTCTTACCGATTGGCCATGCTGGATAAAAAACTTTTCCCGGAAATCATCTGTGCCAACGAGGCAGACTATCAGACTGGCGCAGCACCCTATTACACCAATTCAACCCAACTGCCGGTCAATTATACGGATGATGTCTTTGAAACCCTGCAACTCCAGGACAAGCTTCAGACAAAATATACCGGCGGAACAGTGCTGCACATTTATCTTGGAGAACAGGTTGAGGATCCAGTCGTTACCAAGAATCTTATCAGAAAAATTGCCAATGGATTTCATCTGCCCTACTTTACGCTCTCCCCCACATTTAGTATCTGTCCTTCCCACGGCTATCTGAAAGGTGAAAAGCCCCTGTGTGACTGCTGCAACCAGGAAACTGAAATCTACTCGCGGGTGGTGGGGTACTTAAGACCGATCAAACAATGGAATCCCGGCAAGCAAGCCGAATTTAATATGCGGAAAACCTACAAGTCGCTTGATCAGACTACCAATGCGGAAACAGAAGCGGCATCTTCGGATGAAATTCCTGATCCCGCCCCGTCTTATGACGACAGCGTAATCCTGGAAAAGACGCCTCAACAACGCCTGGCAAAATAAAACCTAAGATGATATTTGGCGGACTTCAAAAACAGTCTCTAATCGACTTCCCTGGAAAAGTCAGCTGTGTCCTGTTTACATCCGGCTGCAACTTCAAATGTCCCTACTGCCACAATCCTGAGCTGGCACGGGGACAGGTCAAAGAACCCTTCATTTTAAAAGAGGAAAGCATTTACGATTTTCTCGAAAAACGTGTAGGTTTTCTGGATGGGGTCGTCATCTCGGGTGGGGAACCGACGCTCCACCAGGATCTTTCAATCATCTGTCAGAAAATCAAAAAAATGGGTTATCCCATCAAGCTTGATACCAACGGAAGCCGACCTGAAATACTGGCACAGCTCATCCGCAATCGGTATGTCGACTACATAGCAATGGATATTAAAACAGACCCGTCGGCCTATCCTCGCGAAATTTCGCACAATGAGAATACAGAAAATATTCTTGAGAGCATTGTTCTCATCATGGCTGCCGACATTCCATACGAGTTTCGCACAACATGCATCAAGCCTTTTGTAGACACACCCATTATCGAAAAAATATCACACACCATCCAGGGCGCCAGATGTTACGCCCTGCAACAGTTCAAGGGTGAACACGTGTTGTCTCCTGAATTTTTTCGAGATAGATCATCCCACTATTCACACTCGGATCTGGAACAGTTTCAGGCCATAGCAGCCCCCTGGGTAGAGGAGTGTATTGTTCGTTAGCCTGAACATTCCATGAAACTTGACGAGGAATTCTTTTTTATTTCCATATCCGCCTAACGCAAGCTATAGGAATGTTCCGAATAAGTCCCTCAACTGAGGGGATTTCGGTGTAACCGGAACGTTATTTTGACAAATGCGACATCGCCAAAAGCAAGAATATTTTTGGTTACTCTAAACGTGATTCATAAATCGTATCAGCTTCAACATAATTCTTGACACATTGGATTTATTTTTTCTATGTTAATATAATCGTTAATTGAAGCGATTCCCGGTCTCGATAAAAGGAGGAGATGACATGACGACCCCATACGATGCAGCGTTTAAAAAATCCATTGAAGATCCAAACGGGTTCTGGGCTGAAGCAGCTGAAGACTGTCACTGGTACAAAAAATGGGACAAGGTTCTCGACGATACCAACAAACCGTTCTACCGCTGGTTTGTCGGTGGAGAGATCAATACCTGTTACAATGCCCTGGATCTTCATATAGATGAGGGCAGGGGGGACCAAGATGCCTTGATATACGACAGCCCTGTCACCAATACCATTAAAAAATACACTTATAGTGAACTCAGGGACGAAGTTGCCAAATTTGCCGGCGTCCTGGCAGGTTTGGATGTCTACAAAGGGGATCGCGTTTTAATCTATATGCCCATGATCGCCGAAGCAGCCATCGCCATGCTGGCCTGTGCACGTATAGGAGCTGTTCATTCCGTCGTATTTGGCGGGTTTGCACCAAACGAGCTGGCAACCCGCATCAATGATGCCAAACCCAAGGTCATTGTTTCAGCGTCTTGCGGTATCGAAGTTGCCCGTATCATTCCCTATAAACCGCTGCTGGATGAAGCCATTAACACAGCAAACAGTGACTCCAAACCCAAAAATTGTGTCATCCTGCAACGTCCCATGGAAATAGCCGGCATGATAGAAGGCAGGGATCTGGATTGGAATGATGCCGTGAAAACCGCAACGCCCCACGACTGCGTTCCGGTGGCAGCGACGGATCCGCTCTATATTCTGTACACATCGGGCACGACGGGCGAACCCAAAGGCGTTGTTCGAGACAATGGCGGCCATGTGGTTGCACTGAAGTGGAGTATGAAGAATATCTACAATATCGACGCCGGTGATGTCTATTGGGCAGCTTCCGATGTGGGATGGGTCGTAGGTCACTCTTATATCATCTATGCCCCACTCTTCAAGGGATGCACAACGATTCTGTTCGAAGGAAAACCGATTGGCACGCCGGATGCGGGTGTTTTCTGGCGCGTCATATCAGAGCATAGCGTTAAAACCATGTTTACGGCACCCACTGCTTTCCGTGCCATCAAACGCGAAGATCCAACGGCCACGTTATTGAAAAAGTATGATCTTTCAAATTCTAAAACACTCTTCCTGGCGGGTGAGCGCCTCGATCCGGACACGCTCCACTGGGCGGAAAAATATCTGGGAATTCCGGTAATCGACCACTGGTGGCAGACGGAAACCGGTTGGGCCATATGTGCCAACCCCATGGGCATCCACCATTTTCCGGTAAAGGAAGGCTCACCCACGAAGCCGGCGCCAGGATGGGATGTTCAAGTCGTCGATGCCGAAAACCAGCAGGTCAAACCTGGAGAAATCGGCGCACTGGTGGTCAAGCTACCCCTTCCTCCAGGCAGCCTGCCGACCCTCTGGAAAAAAGATGAGCGATACATCAGTTCCTATCTGGAGGAGTTCCCAGGATACTACAAGACCGCCGACGCCGGTTTTATTGATACTGATGGGTATGTCTTCGTCATGTCACGAACCGACGACATCATCAATGTCGCCGGCCACCGCCTTTCAACAGGTGCCATGGAGGAAGTCTTGGCGGATCATCCGGATGTAGCTGAATGCGCCGTTCTCGGAGTGGCGGACGATCTCAAGGGACAGGTCCCGGTAGGTTTTCTGGTTTTGAATGCCGGCGTTGAAAGAGACCATGAAGAGATCACCAAAGAGGTTGTCCAGTCCGTGAGAGGTCGCATCGGTCCGGTAGCTTCATTCAAGACAGCCACGGTTGTCAAACGATTGCCCAAGACGCGGTCAGGCAAAATATTACGGGGTACGATCCAGAAAATTGCCGACAACATGGAATACAAGATTCCGGCAACCATCGATGATCCGACAATTCTCGAAGAGATGGAAGATGCATTGGTTGGAATCGGCTATGCGAAGGCCAGAAAATAAGCCCTGCCCGGTGAATCAATTTCAATTACAAATAAAGAAATGGCGCCGCACTTTTGTGCGGCGCCATTTCTTTATTAGCCAATCGTATTTTTAACAATCCCGATGATTTTTTCAGGATCGAACGGTTTACTCACGAAAGCCACGGCATTTTGAACGGCATGATCACCATCAATCCCGCTGATAACGATCACCGGTATGTCTTTAAGTTCTTCTTCCTTGCGCAGTTTACGGTAAAATCTGGGCCCCCATTCACCCGGCATTTGAAGATCCAGTGTGATCAGATCCGGTCTTTCTTTTCTCACAACGTATAGGCCTTCCATGCTGCTGGATGCCGTACATGTTTGATAACCATTGTCACTGAAAACGGCCTGGAGATATTTTACGATAATCGGATCGTCGTCGATGATCAATATTTTTTTTGCCATTGTGAGCCCCTCTTTTCCCTCTTTGTAACGTTAACCATCTCACTCATCGCTTTCAGCTACCCTCGAAACCTCCAACCCTCAGACCCTTTATTTGATCGCCTCCCTATTCCTTCCGGTGGCACTCACCGCACATGATGGGACCTTTCTTTTCAGACAGGTGACACCCCTTGCAGTTCGTATGAAAGGCTTTCATCAAGGCTGGCTGCTCTTCAGATACGTCTATTTCATGGCACTCAGAACACGCCATGTCTTCCGAGGATTCGTCTTCAAGCTTGACGCCATCTTCGTAGACATGATGGCACTCGTTGCATTCATCGATTTCAGCTGCCTCGTTGTGCGCTTCGTGCTTGAAGACCGACGCCACTCTTTCAGGATTGAGAAATACGCTGCTGTCTACAGTTTCCATTTCCTCCTGAGAGTAGGCAGCCACAAGAAGAAACACAGTCAGCAACAGGACCGTCAGTAGACCAACGCCACGTTTTCTCATCCTCTTTCTCCTCATCTATTCCGCAATGATAATTGGAACGTCTAATTATAAAGGCACCTATTGCTAAAAAGTGTGCTACTGCGAATGGTTCCCAACACAACTGATGCGGCAAGATCGCCTCGTTTAACGGGGCGAGGCTGGTGCAGCCGCAAAGCGTCGGACCATGAAGCTGTAGCTTGCTACCGCGAATGCGACAAGATTACCTCGTTTAACGAGGCGAGGTTGTTGCAGCCGCAAGGCGTCGGACCATGAAGCTGTAGCTTGCTACCGCGAATGTTCCGCAACGCAGCGGATGCGGCGAGATCGCCTCGTTAAATGGGCTTTTCCATGACCTCGTACAGTATATCACTGATAAATTTGAGATCCAGGCCGACTTCATAGTGATGAACGATATCTTCCAGTCCGCTGTGACAATTGTGGCAAGGGGTAACCAGGGTCTTGGCACCCTTGGCCTTTGCGGCAAACAACTGTTCCGCCTTGACCTTATTTCCTTGGACGCGGGTCATTTTATAAGGTGGTCCACAGTTAATCACTCCGCCCCCGGCGGAGCAACAGTAATTGTGCTCCCGGTTGGGATGCATCTCAACGAAGTCCTCACAAATGGCCCTGATCACGTACCGGGCCTTTTCATGAAGTCCTCCGCCCCTCACCACATTGCAGGGGTCATGAAGGGTGACGGGCTGGTCATATTTTTTAGCAATCTTGATTTTGCCTGATTTGAGCAATTCATAATAGAATTCGATGGCATGTACGATGGGTATGGGTGGCTCTCTCCATCCGAGCCACCGGTTTCCCATGTCATAGACCGATCGGAAAGCGTGTCCGCATTCGCCCATGACAATCCGTTTTACCTTTAGCCGGGAGGCTGCCTCATAGTGCGTCCGCTTGATACGTCCCATGATTTCATTGTCCCCGGTAAACATGGCCATATCACTGTTGTCCCATCCGATACCGGAAGGCATGGTCCAATCGACACCGGCCACATCCATAATTACGGCAGCCTGGTATATCAACTGGGCCTGAAATTTCGGCTCAGGTGCAATGACGGAATACATGATATCCGCCCCCTCCTTATCGAGGGGAATCCGCAGGGTGGGTATTTCAGCCTGGGCTTCCTCCTCCTGCCACTGAAGTGTGTCCGGCCATTCATCCCCTTTGACCCACATCTGGTTCATGGTAACAGCGTGGCTGTGAGCCGTATCCTGGATATACAGGGGTGTAACCCCCAGTCGATGAATGATCCGTCTGACAACGCTCATGATGTATGCGATATCAATGCCGAAGGGGCAGTACATTGCACACCGTTTGCAGAGGTTGCATTCCGTGTGAGAGATAACAGCGGCTTTTTTGATGAATTCAGGTGACACCCTTCCTTTTTTTCTGAGCATCTCCCACATGGTCTGTTTGACCTTTCCCACAGGAGAATAACGCGGATCATTGTCATGAGACAAATAGTAATGACAGGCCTCCGAACACAACCCGCAATGGATACAGGTGTCTACATAGGTCTTGAGACGTGCCCCGGTTTCATTCTCAAGGACGCTCCGGATAACCTCTTCTATCTTCCCTTCCGTGAGGCTGGACGCACCGACCTCAATTCCCTGGTCTAGTCCCTTAGATTCTTCCTTCTTAGCAGGTTCAGTCATATTGGGTGTCTCCGAGGGTCGTTATAGGCTGTGATATTACCAATCCTTTGCATGCCTTACAGCGCCGAATTCCGATCCCATATATGCCCGTGTAAACGGGGAAAATATCATGTGACTCAGTCTTGTAAATGGAATGGCAGCCAGCAAAATTTCTCCGCAAAGAATATGGAGATTGAGAAACAACGGATAGTTGAACCACTGGTGATAGGCGATAAATCCGGTCACAAACGGCGCTGCAACAATGAGCAGAATTACATAATCTGAAGCAGATGTGACGTATCGAACCTCCGGAAGCGATATTCTTCGAATCAAATAAAAGATACAGGCTCCCACGACCACCAGGGTCATCATATCGGCAAGGCTATCCGGGAGTGACCACCAACTGAGATGCCAGGCTTCATCCCACAGAATGACATGCGCCAGGAGAAAAAAAGGTGTCAGGAAAAGACAGATATGAAAGGCGAATGTCACAATTGTCAAAGCCGGGTGTTTTTTCCAGTTAGTCGTGGCAAATGGAACAATCCAGTGCAAAATAGAGCGAAAGCTGTATTTCCAACTCATATAGGAAAAAATAAATTTTTCTTTCTTGTATACGAGGACCAGCATCGCTGCCAGGCGATAGAAACTGCCGCCGATAAAAATGAAGAACGCCGCCCAAGCCAACGGCCCGGTCAACAATCCATAAATTTCGTGCATGATCCCCCCTTATCGCGCGAATTCACCGACAGGTACAACTCGCCGGTAATAGGTGCCATCTTCGATAAATCTGAGAAGTATCTTATCGCCCTCCGGGCTGAAAACCGGGTCCCAGGCTGCATCGCACATATAGGAACCCAGTTGATCATTCAACGCCACCGAAAACTTTCCGTTCTTTTCGATCTTCGCGGCCACATGTTCCCCATCGGGGCTGAAAACCGGCTGCCATGCCATATCAAAGGTATTGGACCAGGGAGTGCCATCCGTAACCACATACCAGTTCCGGCCCTCCTTGGCCAATGCTCCCACCCGTTTGCCATTCGGGCTGAAAACAACATCGGTGACCATATCTCTGAAACTTCTCTTCCATGGCAAGCCATCAATAGCGACGGTCCAGCGGCCATATTTGGGCGCCACGACAGCCGCTATCCGATCGCCGTCAGGACTGAACATCTGGTGCCACAGTTGAACAAAAGACCGGTCCCATAAAGGTTCACCATCTTGGGCCAGCATCCAATGCCCTCCCACACGAACCGGAGCCACCACATGATTCTTTTTTGGATGGAAAACAGGCTCCCAAACACAGGTATACGTGCGATCCCAAGTCAGGCCATCAACGGCAATGGTATAATCATAGAGACTTTGTCGAACTTCCGCAGCCAGATGCTCGCCGTCCGGGCTGATGGTCAGATTCCAGACATTGACAAACGTCGTATCCCAGGCTTTTCCCTGCAGGGCTGCTGTAAATGTTCCTTGCTTGAATTTATGAATCTCTCCTGAATCGGCAGCCACAACCTGGACGGCGCCGGCGGTTTTTGTTCCACAGTCGCTCAAGGTAAAATAGGTCATGTTGGCATAGGTCTCGTCCCATGGTTTTCCGTCCAATACCATGCAGTAGCGCATGTCCTGTTGGGCTGCCACGGCTACACTGCCACTGTTTCGGCTGTAAAGAGGGTTCCATACATACCCGAACATGTTTTCCCAAGAAGTACCGTCTATGGCTACGGTCCATTCGCCCTGCTCTGACACCAGGGCGGCCAAACACCCGTCCGATAAGAATCTGAGATGCCAGATCTTGTCAAAATCGGTTTCCCATGTATCACCGTTCACACATACATTGAAAGTCTCCTCACCGGTATTGACGATAGCGGCCACCTTTTCGCCATCCTGACTGGCATACGGTTCTTCAACCCATCCAAACCGGTCCCGCCAATCTGCCATGGGGATTTTTTTTTGGCCTGTCTCCCAATCCCAATGCCTGCCGTCGATCATATGTCCCCCTTATTCCCACCTAAGCTGACCATTATAAATTTCAACATAAGCGATGATAATTCGTACAGAATATGTGCTGAAATAGCAAGTCTGAATAAAATCATGGAACAATTTTATTAGACGCGACTTCGCTGCTAAAGAACCCTTGTCTAACACGACGTTACATGCTATCAGAAGACATCATTTCAGGAATGCTCCGGCTATTATGTTTATAAGGAGGAAAGGCCCATGCCAGATATAAGCAAGTATGTACCACTGCTTGTAGTGATTTGTATTGGAATTGTCGTTCAGGTACTGCTGATCCCACTCGATTGTATCAACAAACCCTACAAGACAGCCGTAGCTTTTACAGAGGCTTATTTAAGAATAGACCCCTCCATGGCGAACTATTTATGCGAAGACAGCAAAACAGTCGATGATAT
This sequence comes from Deltaproteobacteria bacterium, assembly GCA_003647375.1. Next base: position 1,248 of record QMMS01000041.1, on the reverse strand, counting down.
CGACACGGTGGCGCAGTATATCTATGGCATGACAAAGCAGGCCAGGGATCGCGGATTCGATAAAATCTACCTCAAAAGCAAGCTCTACTATGTCATGACGCACACCACGTATCTTGGCGATTCAGAAGCAACCGTTTCCATTTCAGCCAAGAAAAGAACCGCTATCAACCCGGTTTTCGCATTAATTACCAAGTTGTTTCACATAGGTGAAACCCATCCATTCGATGAAATCATAGAAATCGTCAAAGAAGACGGCAGATGGAAAGTCTGCGGGTCTCCCTTGTCGTTGCACCAGAACGTCTGATTTGAGATATGGAGACGATTTACACAAGGATTCGGACCAGAGCCCGTCAGATCGTCTCCAGTTTCCCTACACCCGATTTTTATAAGAAAGAAGCCGACGCCATTGCCTCATCTCGCAAGCTGATGGAGAAAAGCAGGCACATTTCCGACCTCAAAACCATCGTCACCGAACACCTCGAAGACGATTTCGGGCATGGTCTACAGCATGCCGTAAAAGTCAGTCTGGAAGCCGGCTCTCTGGTTCTGATTGAAGGGCAACGAATGCCGCTTTCCAGGCAAACCATCACCAGATACGTCCTTTTGGTCCAATGCGCGGGACTTCTTCACGATATTCGGCGAAAACAGAAAAATCACGCCATCAAAGGGGCAGCATTTGCCAAAAAGCTTCTCCAGGATTTCCCCCTGTCATCCAAAGAGGTGGCGGATATCTGCCTTGCAATACAGAATCATGAAGCCTTCAAGAATAAAATCGAGATTGATTCACCCGAAGGAAAACTCATTTCGGACTGCCTCTACGATGCCGATAAATTTCGATGGGGCCCGGACAATTTTACGGACACGATCTGGGAGATGGTCTCCTTTCTGAATCCACCCCTGGAAACATTTATTGCACACTACCCCAAAGGCATGAAAAGCCTCGAAAGAATCAAGCAGACCTTCAGGACCCATGCAGGACAACGATACGGCCCTCAGTTCATCGATATCGGTCTCGCTATCGGTGAAGCGTTGTATCGGGTGATTCGGGAAGAATTTGTGCAGCCGCTGAGGAGAAACTAGCTATAAACAATATAAACCATCAGGAGGAGCTCCATGGATCAACCGGTTGAAATGTATTGGAAAATAAAACTTAACGAAACCAAGGAACAGTTGGAAGCCAATAATTTTGAGGTTACCATCGCCGACGGCATATCCGATGCCAAGACCATTGTCCTTGAAAAACTCATC